>SFII01000098.1 GCA_004555335.1 Coriobacteriaceae bacterium
AGACGAGCTGGAATCCCTTGCGGCGGAAGCCCGTCAAAGGCATAGGGCGGACGTGGAGGAAAAGGTGATGAAGGCCCCGGTGAAGATGATGCTCCCCGTGGGGGCGTTGATCCTGCCCTCGATGCTGATCCTTGTCCTGGGACCGGTGCTGCTGGGTATGGTAGGAGGTTTTTAGGAATGGAGATGATCCGAATGACTGCTTCTCGTTTGACTGCGCTGCTCATCGCATTCGATTTGCGCCTTAGGAAGAAGCTGGGGGATTCGAAAGGGCAGGGAACGACCGAATACGCCATTCTGGTCGGTGTCTTGGTGGTGATCGCGATGCTTGCGATAACGGTGTTTAAACCCAAGATCCAGGAGCTTTGGGATGCGATTGCCAGCGGTATCAACGGCTTGTGATCGCCTTCGGTGCGATGTCGGGCAGGCCACGGTGGAGTTCGCCATCGTCCTTGCGGCATTCATGGTGGTTGCGATTGCCTATGGCGCCCTCTGGGATTCGCTCAAGGAAGGGGCGTTCATCGAGCATGCCCTCCAAAGCGCCTCGCATCATATCCAGCAGGTTTCGCAGGGAGCGTGGGGCGATGTCCTGGCGTACTGATTCCGGGCAAGCCACCGTGGAGGCGGCGTTCCTCATTCCCGTGATCTTCGTCGTGATGATGGTTTTGCTGCAGCCCGGGATCATCCTCTACGACCGTATGGTGATGAACCATGCGGCTGCGGAGGCATGCCGCATGCTCGCAACGAGCACGGGCTCCGCCGACTCCTCGAAGGAGCGCTGCGAGGAATTGATCCGCAGACGTTTGGGGGCGATTCCCCAACAGGACCTGTTCCATATCCACGAAGGGGGTTGCAGCTACCGGATCGTGCTGAGCGGGGATGATTCCTCCCAGGTGGTCCAGGTGGAGATAACGAACCGGATCCGACCGCTTCCCTTGAACATATTGGGTCCCATCGCGGGCGCCTCGTCGGATGGGAGCATTCTGATTCGCGTGGTCCAGAAGGCCCAAGCGCAGCCCGAGTGGGTTTCCGCGTCTTCGAATGGGGTGAGCCCGGACTCCTGGGTTCATGGAAGGGATTGATCGATTCTATGATGTTTGCTGGAAATACAGCTGGTTATCCCGCACGGAAGCGGCCGTTCTTCGAGGACGATGGGGGATTTTCCACTGTGGGCATGGTGCTGGCCATGCTGCTCACCTTGGCCTTGATCTTCACATCGGCCCAGATGGGGCGCGTGCAATCCGCATCTGCGGATATCCAGAATGTTGCGGATGCGGCTGCACTTGCCGCAGAGAACCAGGTTGCCTCGTTCTATATCGTAGCCAATATCTGCGATGCCGTGGTGCTTTCCATGTCGTTGACGGGGATCTGCGTTGCGGCATTGGGGGTGGCCTGCATGTGCGTTCCCCTTGCTGCGGGTCTTTCCGTGGAACTGGAAGGAGCCGCTGCCAAGATATTCCAGGCGCGCAACGGCTTCGCCCAGAAGGCCGCGAAAGGCCTGAATCAGCTCCAGAAGATGCTTCCCTTCATCGCATGCGCCCAGGCATACTCCGTTGCAAGCGCCAACAGCGGGAAAGAGGGCTCGTATCTGGGCTGCGCGGTCCTTCTTCCCTTCCAGGGTGCCGAGATCTCCATTCCGGAAGCCGAGGGAACCGAAGAGGCGATGGCGGATATCGAAGAGCAGGGCGATGGGATACGCGAATCGGCCGAAAAGGCGGAAGATGCCGCCCAGGATGCCCTGGAGTACAAGAAGGCTGCGTTCATGGCGGATTGCGGGAACGATCCGAATTACTGCATGTACCAGAGGGCGGAAAGCCTGGCGGGCCTTTCCGGGTCCCGGAATCCCGTATACAAGAGCGTTGATTCCTGGTCGTTCTCCGTCGCGTTGAAACGCGCGCAGGCGTACTACTCAAAGCGTTTGGAAAACGAGGCTCCCGCCGATGATTCGGTGGGAGAGCAAGCAAGATCGGCAATCCGGCGCAACTTCTACGAGTTCGCCGTAGAGGAGATTGGGCGGGGTTTCGTCATCGAGGATTCGGATTCCTTCGAGGCGTATTTCCCGACGCTTCCGAAGAATACCGACCAGATGCGCTCCACCCGCCTGTACACGGATTGCATCTACCCCGTTTCCAGGAACCAGGCAGGACGTCTGGTAATGCATGCCTGGTCCGGGTGCCCGACGGCGCAGGAGCAGGAGGATGCGGGAATGGGATCGGTTTGTCAGATGGAGAGTTCGGATTACCAGACATGCCCTTCTTGCGGTTTCACGGCAAGCAGCGTGGGCTCTGTCGCCTCTGCCTCCTCGAGCATCAGCAACGGTTTCGAATACCACTACCTTCAGGTCGTGCAGGCTGCAGGGCAGTACCAGGAGGCGATGGGCAAGCTCGGTCCTCACAAGCGCGAGGTGGAGGAAAAGGCAGGGGGCCTGCTCGAGCGGCTGAAAGGGCTGGCGGACCAGGTTGCGGGTTCCAGGATCGAGGTGGACCCGCCCGGGAAGTTCGGGGCGGTTGCCATCGTGGCTTGCGTGGATGGGGTTTCCACAGGTTCCCTGTTCCCTCCGGGTTTCGTGCAGGGGACGGGAAGCCTGGGTGCCAGGGCGGCGATTTCCGGAGCGACGCTTGCCGAAGACGATTCGAGCGAGACCGAGACGGTGATCACCGATCTGCTGAGCGGGTTTTCCCGGAGCATGGGAGGGTCTGGCAGCACCCCTATCGTCATGCGGCTCTGGTCTTCTTTGCTGATGGCTTATACGGATGGCCACGATGCCCTGGTAGGGGGAGTGCAGGATGCGCTCGACCGTTTGCCCCTGGTGGGGAAGAGCGGTTTGGGTGCGTGGGCTTCCAGGAAATTGGAGGATCTGATTGCAGGCGTCGGGCTCGAACCCGCCCAGCTTCATTCGTATAAACCAGTCATGGTCAATACGAGCCGGGTGATGGAAGCGGATTCGAGCGGCTTTTCCCAGGCGATGCTGAGCGTGAAGGCGGCATACGCCCGTGTGCCCGCCTCGGGTTCCCCCTTGTCTGCAGCGGTTGGGGGATTGGGGTCCTTCGCAACAGATCAGGCTGTCGCCGCCGAGGAAAGGCTGCTCATCGCTTCCATCGAGCTTCTGGGGATCGATGCGGAATCGATGCCCTTCTCCATTGCGCTTCCCCCTGCCGTCAAGGACACAAGCGCTGAGGCGATCGGAGCGGTGTTCTCTCGGTTGCAGGGTCTGACCGACAGCATTTCGACGACGAAGGAGTGGAGATGAGCGCGTATCGATCCGTCTTCCGGAAGCAGCGGGTGCATTGGTCGGTAGCGGAATCCGGCAACGGGAAGCGCGCGCTCGACCGGTTTTGCGGCATTGCCGGCAGGGGCTTAGCGCATTCGTGTCGGTCACCGACGCGGCGGGGGTACGGCTTTCATCGGGCAAGAGGGGATTGCGAGGGGCAGATGACCGTCGAGTTCGTCGTGGCGTTCCCCGCGATGCTTGCCATCGCCCTCGTGGCGATGAATGCGCTGCTCTTCTTTTCCGAATGCGCCTCCTTCGATCGTTTGGCACGGCAGTCCATCTGCGTCCACGCTGCCGCACCGGCGTATGGGAAGGGAAGCGGGCAGATTGCGTCGGATATCCAGTCCGAATTGCAGGCTTCGTTCGACAGGGAATGGCTCCAAGTGGAAGTAGAGGCTTCCGGTGCGTCTTTGGGGCACGCCAGATACACGGCGACTTTGGGGTTCACGCCGACCCTGTTCGGGAGGAGCTTTTCGGGGAATGCTTTCGGAGTGCGCATATCCCCATTGGAGCATCAAGTAAGCATGGTTGTCGATCCATATAGACCGGGGGCGATCGCATGAAAAAACAACACGATACCTGGAAACTCAGGTTGATCCTATCCATCCTCACGCTTGCCACATCCTTGGCAACCCTCCTGCTCTTAGGCTATGGCTGCGTTACCGCTGAAGAGGCGCAAGCCAGGGAGCCGGAGCTTACGGAGGAGACGGGATCTGGAGCGGGTCTTCGGCAGGCTTCCCTTCAGACGGACGATGCCCAGGGGGTCCCGTTCCGCCTTTTCGAACTGCTCGACGGATATTCCGGATATCAGGTGGGGGTGCTGCCCGAATCCTTTCCTCGGGAAGTGATCGATCCATCGGAAATCGGCTGCTCGGAAACCTATAGCGCCCAAGGGGTGGTGGGGATGGCCTGTATGGGCGATGCCGCCGATGCCCTGGTGCGGGCATCCGAAGCCCTGCAATCCCGCGGCTGGATCCTTGCCGATGAAGGGAATGGGGCAAGCGGCAGGACATTTATCAAGTCCCAAGGGAAATACCGATGGGCATTCGTTTCCTGCAGCCAGGTGTCGGGGTCGGCGTCCTTGTGGATCGCCTATACGTGCGATGGGGAGTGATTGCGATGATGCTGGCGTGCAGCCTGCCCTCAAGGGTGAGGGGCCTGCTCTTCAGGAAGGATTTCCATGACGAGATGCTCATCTGTCCGTGCCGCAGCATCCATACATTCGGGATGGAGCGCAGCATCGACGTCGCTTTCGTCGACCGCTTCGGATCGGTGCTGCTTGCCAAGCGCGGCTTGGCTCCGTTCAGGGTGCTGCGATGCAAAGGTGCCTGCGCGGTGATCGAGCGCGTCAGCATTCCGGGCGGGTCCTGGTATGAGCAGGGGCAATGCTTGCAATCGTTTTCCGTTAGCGTTCCAGGCTCGATTGAAAGGAGAATCGTATGAAGGTCTGTCCGGTGTGCAATGCGACCAGTTTCAAGGATATGGATGTGTGCTTCGGGTGCATGCATCGTTTCGGGGAACCCGAGGAATCCGATTTCGAAAGGGATGGCGACCATCCTGTCCTTGTCGCAGGGCATTCGGTCTTGCGGGAAACCGGGGCTGTTACCGATACGGCACCGGATGGGGATGGGTTTTCCCAAGAACCCGGCACCTCGAGCGTGCTTTCCGGATCCAGCTCGGAGGGAGCCGGTGCGAAGATGGCATCCCCTTTAGGCTCGCGACCGTCCGCCGGGGTGGGATCGGGCATGGTTGCAGCTTCCGTTGCGGAAGAACCCGTCGTGCTCCCTGTCGCGGGCGGTGGTTTCGATCTGGTGATAAGCATCCGTCCCGCCTAAGAAGCGGCAGCCGGGCGGTGCCCGGGTTTCTGCACGAGCCCTTAATCGGCGGGGATGGCAGGGATGGCGACGAGGAAGCATGCACCGCCTTCGGGCCGGTTGAAGGCCTCGACGGTGCCGTCATGGGCTTCGACGATGGATTTGACGATGGAAAGCCCCGGAGAAGTCGGTACGGTAGAAGCGCTCGAATAGCAGCTTGGGTTCCACATCCCCGAAACCCGTGCCATCGTCCGTTACTGCGATGACGGAATTCTCCCCGATTCCATACAGCTCGATCTGGATATGGCCGCCAGGCTCGATGAATCGGCTCGCGTTGTCGACCAGGTTCGACACCACCTGCTTGAGCCTGTTGCGGTTGCCCAGGACATCGGGTGCCTCGCCGGTGATGCTGATGTTCGCCTGCCTGTCCGAAAGCACGGGGGAAAGCGCGTCGACCGCTTCCTGCGCGATGTTCTTCAAGTTCACGCGCTCCATCTCGGTAACCAGGTTGTCTTCCTCGACGTGCTGGATGGTCAGAAGGTCGTTGACCAGATGGGAGAGCCTTTCGGCTTCGGAAACGATGGTGTTGCAGAACTTCTCATGCAGTACGGGAGGCAGATCGGGGTCGAGCAGGAGTTCCGCATTTCCCCTGATGGCGGTAAGCGGCGTGCGCAACTCGTGCGCGACGTTTCCAACGAATTGCTTTTCCTGTTTTTCCCGGCGGATGAGCTCCTGGCATTGGTTCTGGTAGCGCGCCATCAGGTCCTTGAAGTCCTGGGCGAGCATGTCGGCCTCGTGCAGTTCCCCCCTCGGCGTGAAATCTACGGTGCTATCGCCGGCGCGTGCCGCCTTGATCTTGCGCGAGAGGCTTTGAAGCGGGTCTGCGATAAGCGATCCGATGATGAGCGCCGCCACGAAGCTGAGCATGGAAAGCGGGATGACCGCGAAGAAGGCGCGCAGGTCGAAGCGTCCTGCGCGGATGATGAGCAGCAGGAGCACGGTGCAGGAAAGCAGGACCAAAAGGCCCGAAAGCATCGCGAAGAATGTCGATAGGCGTTTGATGTCTGCCTCGATTCGAAGGTGGGGGTGGGGTTCTTAGCAAAAGCGCGGCCGGTGGAAATGCCGGCCGCGGGAAGTTGCTACTTGCGGAAGCGGTAACCGTAGCCGCGTACGGTTTCCACGATGCCGGAATCGTATCCGGCGGCGTTGATTTTATCGCGCAGGCGCTTGATATGGGTGTCGACCGTCTTGGTTTCGGTGAGGTATTCCCATCCCCAGGCCTCATGCAGCAGGTCTTCGCGGGAAACCACGTTGCCTGCCTGCTTCATGAGCGCGGCGAGCAGTTCGAATTCGCGGGGAGTGAGGTCGATCTGCCCCTTCTCGCCCGTCGCGGTGTGGGCATCCTCGTTGAGGGTGATGCCGCTCGCGGTGATGGTGTTGCCCTGGGGTTGCATCTGCCCGCTGCTTCGGCGCAGCAGGGCGCGGACGCGGGCGATCAGCTCGCGCAGTCCGAAGGGCTTTGCCAGGTAGTCGTCACCGCCGATTTCAAGGCCGACCACCTTGTCCAGTTCGGTATCGCGGGCGCTCAGGAACAGCACCGGCGCATTGGTCTTCGACCTCAGCCTGCGGCAGAGCTCGTAGCCATCCATTCCGGGAAGCATGATGTCGAGCACGAAGAGGTCGTAGTCGTTTTCGGTTGCAAGGCGCAGCGCATCTTCGCCGTTCGAGGCGATATCGACTTGGAAGCCTTCCTTTTCCAGGGCGTATCCGACGAAATCGGTGATGGTCTGCTCGTCGTCGACGGCCAGGATACGTGCGGGACTCTCGTTCATTTGAAGCCTCCTTGCGATTTCGGGGCGAAGCGGTGCATGCGCGCCGTCCTTTTCTACGCGTAGTATATTAGCAAGACGCGAAAATCCGGCATTCGTTCCGAAGGGGGATGTCAAGCACATGTTACTTGCCGTCGACCTGGGAAACACCCAGACGCTTATCGGTGCATACGCAGGGGAAACGCTTCTTGCCTCATGGAGGATCGATACCGACTGCGCGATTACTCCCAGCAAGCTGGAATCCGTCCTGCGCGGCCTCTTCGAGGGGGCGGGAATAGATCCCGGCAAGATCCGGGGTGTGTCCTTGGGAAGCGTGGTCCCCGCGCTTAGCGGGGTATGGCAGAAGGCATCGCGCAGCCTTTTCGACGTCGGGTGCCTTGTGGTCCAGGCGCGGCATCTGGAAGGCCTGCTCGAAGTGCGTACCCAGGGAAGCGGGGCGGATAGGTTGGCCAATGCCGTTGCCGCCGCCGATCTGTACGGCAAGCCCGTTGTGGTCGTCGATCTGGGCACCGCAACCGACGCAGAGGTGATCGATGCGAGCGGGGCGTTCGTCGGGGGGTTCATCGCCCCTGGCCTTGCCACGTCCATGGATGCTTTGGTGAAGCGTACCGCGCAGCTTCCCGAGATAGACCTCGCCGATCCCGGCACGGCGATAGGGGCCGATACGGTGGAGGCCATCCAGGCGGGCGTGGTGCTGGGCGAAGCCGCCCGTATCGATGGCTTGGTCGGCAGGATCAGGAGGCAGATGCGCTGCGATGCCCCGGTGGTGGTGACCGGGGGCCTTTCGGGGGTAATCGGGCCGCTTTGCGAAACGCCAACCATTATCAACCCCTATCTGACCTTATGGGGATTGAAACTTATCTTCGAGCATGCGTCCAAGTAGAATGTCCTACATGAGTTGAAGTCCCTAGGTCGAAGAATGGGGACTTACGAGAAAGGGTGTGTTGCATGCTGACTGACATCGAAATCGCACAGGCTTGCCAGCCTCGTCCGATCAAGGAAATCGCCGAGAAGGCGGGCGTTCCCGAAAGCTATCTGGAACAGTACGGCAATTACAAGGCAAAGGTCGACTACAACCTGCTTCGCGACCAGGATCATAAGCCCGGAAAGCTCATCCTGGTAACCGCGATCAACCCCACTCCCGCCGGCGAGGGCAAGACAACTACTACCGTCGGTCTGGCAGACGCCCTTTCCCGTCTGGACAAGAACGTCGTCGTGGCACTGCGCGAGCCTTCCCTGGGCCCCGTCTTCGGCATCAAGGGCGGCGCTGCGGGCGGCGGTTATGCCCAGGTCGTTCCCATGGAGGACATCAACCTGCATTTCACCGGTGACTTCCACGCAATCGGAGCGGCAAACAACCTGCTGGCAGCGATGATCGATGCCCACATCCACAATGGCAACGAGCTGAACATCGACACCCGCCGCATCACTTGGAAGCGCGCTGTCGACATGAACGACCGCCAGCTGCGCAACATCGTCTGCGGCCTGGGCGGACGCGCCCATGGTGTGCCCCGCGAAGATGGCTTCGACATCACCGTTGCAAGCGAGATCATGGCGATCTTCTGCCTGGCAACCAGCATCACCGACCTGAAGGAGCGTCTGGGCCGTATCGTCATCGGCTATACCTATGACGATGAACCCGTAACCGCCCACGACCTGAAGGCGGAAGGTGCGATGACCGCGCTGCTGAAGGACGCACTGAAGCCCAACCTGGTCCAGACCCTGGAAGGCACCCCTGCCTTCGTGCATGGCGGTCCCTTCGCCAATATCGCGCATGGCTGCAATTCCATCATGGCAACCCGCATGGCCATGGCGCTGGGCGAC
>SFII01000099.1 GCA_004555335.1 Coriobacteriaceae bacterium
GCAGCTGCTGCAGCAGTGCCTCTGCCCTTACGTCGCAGCCCTTGGGGTCTGCTAATACCTTCTCTCTCATAGGTAACTCCTCTTTGTTGGAGACGCCAGTAAGTAGCACAATACAGCATGAGTAGAGCGAAAAACCCGCAAAAACGTGAACGGTCGGGTATTCGGCAGAGCTATTCCATTAATTAATTATCGCGAATAGCAATTACTATTCCGAATAGCAAAGTTTTCAATATTGTTAGCTATCTACTAACAAATACGACCCCGAAACCGACTGCACTCAGCCGGAATCGGGGTCGAGGTTACCGGGCCGGATTTGCCGCCTGCACTTACCGGGCTTCCCGGAGCCGCTCTCCTAGCGGATCATATTGGTGCGTACCACCTGTTCCTTTTCAGGGAGGCCATAGCGCTCCTTGCCAAGCGCGATGGACTTCATCAAGAAGGCCATGTTGCGCGCCAGGGTGCGCATCTGCTGCATGCCCTCTTCGTCCTGGCATGCCTGGCCGGGTTTGGCCCCATGCACGCCGTTCCAGTACTGACCGCTCGCCACGGGCATGCCGCAGATGGTGAAGTACTTGTTCAGCTCGTCGAAGGTGCTGGTCAGGCCGCCGCGCCTTGCTGCGGCAACAGCTGCGCCCACCTTCATGGTCTTGTCGAACTTGGAGCTGTAGAACAGCCTGTCCAAAAACGCGATCAAGGTTGCATTCGCCGAAGCGTAGTAGACGGGGCTGCCCACAACCAGGCCGTCCGCCTGCTCGAACTTAGCCGCGGCTTCGTTCACTTCGTCGTCGTAGGTGCACTTGGCGTCTTCGGCGCACTTCAGGCATGCGGTGCAGCCGCGGATCACCTTATGGCCGATATGCATCACCTCGACTTCGATTCCCTCGGCCTCGAAGATGGTGCGCATCTCGTTCAGCGCGCAGGCGGTATTGCCATTCGCCCTGGGGCTTCCGTTGATCATCAGGACCTTCATATTCGGTCTCCTTCCCATGCTGATGAATCCTGCTTCCTTCAATCGGCAAGATTATACCGTCCGCGTTGCATGGAGGTAACAGGGGCCTCCCCAACAGAGCGCCTGGGGCCCCGATCAAGCCCCCGTGAAGAAACAACCGCACCCCATCCGCCACCCATTGCATCCCCGCATACGGTAGCCGATCCGCTCTCCGGCTTTTTGGAAAGATTGCGTGCGAAACCGGGCACTCGGATCATTTTCTGAAAAACGAATGGCTTCGGTTGTCTATGGAAGCTGTAGATTGGGGCTGCAGGGGAATCCGCACATCGCAAGCCCGCATGAGGACCATGCGCTCCCCGCGCTGGAGAAAGAAGGAGATGGTTCCAATGACCTATTACATCATCAACACCAGCCCGCGTCCCCAGGCCAACTGCAAGGCGATTGCAAAGCGCATCGCAGACCAGCTGCCCAACGCGCAGATCGTCGACTTCAAGGAGTCGGCCATCAATTACTGCCAGGGATGCAACGCCTGCATGGCAAAGGACGAAGCATGGTGCATTCAGGGCGATGATTGGGCAGCGCTCATCCCCCAGCTTGATACCTGCGATGGCGTAGTGCTTCTGAGCCCCATCTACTTCGGAGACATCACCGCCCAGGCGAAGACCGTGATCGACCGCCTGTACGCCTGGTTCAACCCCGCAAAGGAAAACGCGACCGTCGCGAAGAAGTTCGGGAAGAAAGTCGCCGTTATCACCACCAACGGTGGCGGCCCGAAAGAACTCGCAGAGCAGAAGGCCCAGGCTGCCGCAGGCGCCTTCAAGGTGGCAGGCTTCACCGAATCCAAGGTGCTTTCCCTGGTTGGGCTGAACGTACCCGAAAGCGTCTTGGAAAACGACGGTTTCCTGGCTCAGATCGACGAGGTCGCCGCTTGGTTGAAGGCGTAATCACCCGACGCCAGCGAGTCGATCCGGTTCAGCATTAACCGTAGTCACAGCGAGGACGCCATTCGGCGTCCTCGCTTCGTTATGGATTCAAGCGCAATCAGAAAGAAGCATCGACTCGACGACGATATCGCCGCAACAGCCCGGAACGCGTGATGCCGTCAAGCCAGCATGCGCTTCTATCTGCATCCGTTTGGCGAACCCTACGCGATACGCGTCAGTTCAACGCCGATAGTGCACATCATATCGATGGCGCCGGCTTCGCATGCGGCTCGGTCGCCGACGGCATATTCGTTGTCGCAGGCAAGCCAATCGCGCCATGCGCTCTCGTGGCATCGCATCTCATAGATGGAATCAACGCGTACGGATTCGGAACGCTCGAACAGGCTTTTCCAGTAATCCAAAGTCCTGATGAAGTCCATCTGCTCTTCGGACCAGGAAAGCCCGAACACCTTCATGTCGTCTTCGGTCGCATCGCGCTTGATGCCCGAGATGCCCATGAACAGCTTGCCGCCCTTCTTCACGTAGGAAGCCACCTGGTCGATCACACCTTCGGCACGTCCGAAGTAATTGTAAGAATCGAGGCAGATCAGCGTATCGAAATACCCCTCATCATAAGGCAATACAGGAGCATCGGCTTGAACTGCGACGATACGGTTTCCGAAGGAAAACCGGTCGAAACGCTCGCGGTTCTGCTCGGGGGTATTCCAAGAATCGATGGCATGGATGCATCCTTCGCATGCGGCGGTGATTGCAAGCGAGGACAATCCGGCACCGCAACCCAGGTCGCAGATCTGCGCATCGTCGCCTGCGGGAAGCTTGTCCGCACACAGCTCATTGAAGATGGAAACCACATTGGGTCCCATAAGATTGGCGATGATGAAGTCCCGGGGAAAACCCTTGTCAGAGGAATAGGTATTGTTGGACATGAGAATGCCTCCTGAATGGTCATATGGTTTTTGGGTACAAGAAACAAAGCGGTGCACCACCGCTTCTTCGATGGATGGATTCCGCAGCGTCAGTGCGAACGCAAATGCGGACTACCAAGCAATGACCAAAAAGACATCCCCTTCAAAGGAAATCATGCGAAGCCGACCCATTCGGCTTCTTCTCCTGGTTATTCTAGTAAACCACGAACAAGAAGCAGCCCGCTCGATCGAAACATTCTGAAAAAACGGGGCGCTTCGCAACGCAATAGACCTATTCACCCGCCGCGTACTCGTCGAAGGAACCGGCGAAGTAATCGCGGAACACCACATCGGCACCTTCCTGCGTCGCATCCAAGTCGACATCCGCCTCGATGCGGAAATCGCACTCGCGGTCCTCGTCCAAGAACAGCTGACGTACGTGCCAGGAATGGTGGCTGCGCTCCTTGGATTCATCCACCTCGAAACACGCAGTCGACCGGGCATCGCCATCGGTGAGCAGCTCCTCATGGCATTCCCAATATTCGTCCAAGACCCCGCGCCAGGCCTTTTCGCCATAGCCCCAGTCTCCGTCCAAGGCACCGAGCGCTTCGGCATCGTCTGCAGCCGCCAGGCGCACACGGGCGAACAGAGCATTGCGCACCAAAACGGTAAGGCCATGGCGATCTGCAACCACCGCATCCGGATCGGCAGGGGGAGCTTCCGCAAAGTCCTCGCCCGCGCTCTCCCATTCGTCCATGAGCGAGCTGTCGATAGTGCGGATGGTCATGCCCAGCCACGCCAGGATATCCTCGAAATGCTCGGTCCTGTACGCCATGGGCACGGTACAGGACATCACGCGGAAGGCCTCGGAAAGGTAACGCAGCAGCACTCCCTCGCAAAAGGACAGGTTATAGGCCGAAACATAGCCCTTGAAGGTCGCCCCGGTCTCCACCATCTCGCGCAGGATGCTCTTGGGATGCAGCTCGTAGCCGATCGCCCAGGGCACCTTCTCGCAATAGATGGCCAGGGCGTTCTGCAGAAGATCGTCCAAAGGCTTGGGGTAGGTCACCTCTTCGATCTTTTCCAGGCGCTCTTCGTTATCCACCCCATCTGCGCGCATTTCCGCCCAGGCCTTGTTGCGCGCCTTCTTCTCCTGCACGGAAAGGATTGCGCCAGGGTTTTCCAGGATCGCCTCCACCATGGAAAGCACGTCATAGGTGAACTGGGGGCTTTCTGGATCGAGCAGTTCCAAAGCCGCGATCATGAACGGCGCCAAGGGCTGGTACAGGGCGAAATCGCTCGGCAGCTCCTCGGTGACGAAGTAATCCCGCGTACCATCGTCCAAGGTCTCGAAGTCCAGGATACCCGCATTGATCAGGGTATCGACCAGCTGGTTGGCCTGCTCGATCAGACGGGTTTTCTCTTCCGGCGCCTGCAGCGACGATTCGATCAGATGCTCCAAGCGCTCGCGGACATCGCCCCCGCGCTCGAGCAGGTTCAGCACCACCGCGAAGGTGATGCGCAGACGCGGCTTCAGAGCCTCGGGCTTTGCGGCAACCAAGCGGTCGAAGTGGTTCTTATTCCAATTCGCCGCTCCCTCGCGCGGCTGCTTCAGCTTCAACTTGCGCAGCTTCTTTTTATCACCCGCGCACTTCAGGCGCATCTTCGCATTCTCGATCTCATGCTCGGGCGCCTGGACGATTACCTCGCCTTCGGTGTCGAAACCGCTCCTGCCCGCACGTCCCGCGATCTGATGGAACTCGCGCGCATTCAGGATCCTCTGCCTATGGCCATCGTATTTGGAAAGCGCGGTCAGAAGCACGGTGTGGATAGGCACGTTGATGCCCACGCCCAAGGTATCGGTGCCGCAGATAACGGGCAAAAGCCCCTTCTGCGCAAGCTCTTCCACAAGCAGGCGATAACGCGGCAGCATGCCCGCATGATGCACGCCCACCCCCATGTTGAGCAGACGCTGCAAGGTCTTTCCGAATGCCGTGGTGAAGCCGAATCCCTTGCAAACCTGCTTGATCTGGTCGCGCTGATCCTTGCTGGAAACGCCGAAGCTCGCAAGGGCCTGGGCGCTTGCTAAAGCCGCCTTCTGGGAAAAGTGGACGATGTAGATGGGAGCCTTGCCCTCGCGCAGCGCAAGCTCGACGGTACCCTCTAACGCGGTATCCACATACTCGAATTCAAGGGGAACGGGGCGCGGCGCATCGGCAATGGTGTCTACCGAAACGCCCGTGACCTCTTCCAGCTTTTCGCCGATGCGCGAAGTATCCCCCAGGGTTGCGCTCATAAGCAGGAACTGGGTGTTGGGCAGCGTGAGCAAGGGCACCTGCCACGCCCAACCTCGGTCGCGATCGCCGAAGAAATGGAATTCATCCATGGCCACGGATGCGATATCGGCATATTCCCCTTCGGAAAGCGCACGATTC
>SFII01000100.1 GCA_004555335.1 Coriobacteriaceae bacterium
AAGCAGCGTGATGGCGCCGAAACCGCAGAAGCTCCAGTCTCCGGGGTTGGAAGCGGAAGCGAAGCCGAACAGGAGGGTCTTGTAGTAATCGGAGCCGTAGAGCGGGCCAATGGTGATTTTGCTGGCAGAGCGCACGTCCGAAAATACGGCAATGGCCGATGGCACGAACAGGATGCAGGAAATAAGCACGCCGATGATACCGCATCCTAAGAGCCATCCGAAATCTTTAAGGGAAGATTTGACGTCGCGTCCGTGTATCCAAGTAAGGCGCCAGATGATGTAGAGTGCCATGAGCGCGAAGATCATGTAGAAGAAATAGAAGTTGGAAAGGGCGGAAACCGCGATTGCGGTGATGAAAAGCCCGGGTTTGCGTTCGGCGATGATGCGTTCGATTCCCAAAAGAACGAGCGGGAAGTACACCATTGCGTTGAGGAAGAAAGGGTGGCGGACTGCGGCGCAGAGTGCGAATAGGCAGAATGCGTAGCCGATGGCACCCGCAAGGATGCCATCGTGGCATGCGAGATGCGTCTTCCAGCAGAAAAGAGAAAACGCTAAACCTGCAAGGTACATGCGTAACACTACGAGGATGCTGAACAGGAT
Organism: Coriobacteriaceae bacterium; assembly: GCA_004555335.1. Lineage (GTDB taxonomy): Bacteria > Actinomycetota > Coriobacteriia > Coriobacteriales > Eggerthellaceae > W1P20-047. The sequence continues at coordinate 601 of SFII01000100.1, forward strand.
ATAGGTGTATTCGGCAGGAACGAAGATGGTGATTAGATTCAGGGGATCACCGATGGCGTAATAGCTTAAATTGGAGACGATGTCACCTCCGTAACCCATGGCGAAGCTGAAGGTGGGCAGGCTGAACCCGCCACCCGATGCGAGCGATTCGAAGGCGCTCCGTACCCACATTCCCATGAAGATGAGGGCTTGAAGATGTTGCTTCATGCCATCGCCTTCCCAGATGAGTGACTTGCCTTGTGCGATGGGAACGCAGAAGGCAAGCAGGACCGTAAACGCGAAGATTACGGAATAGGCCAGGACGAAACGCTTCGGACAAGAAAGATTGCATTTGGTTTTTATTGCCATGGAATCAGGGTTCCTTTATCAGAGAGCATTCTTTTCTTCAAGCATCGGTTCCGTCTCCGTTTTCTCGGGGCGGGGGTAAGCTTTTCGACTTCGCTGGGAAAAGGATGCGAGCATCCAGCCTGCCATGGGGATAATCGCATACATGAGGCTGATCACGTAACGTCCGAGGCTGCCAGGCGAAATGAGCAGGGTGCAGACCGAGAGCATGATCGGCGCAAGGGCGAGGATGCTCTTCTTGCGGTTGACAAAGCAAATGGAGACGCAGAAGAAGGGAATCCATGCTCCATAGAGGGCGATTGTGGTAATCAGATTGAGGACGGGGATGTTTCCGATTCCCCCAATCAGCATCTTACGGAACTCAGCGCTTGAATTCAGCAATGCTTCGGGACGTTTGAGCTCGATGTTATAACCTTCGCCTACGGTGCTGAAGTTCGGCCCCCAAAGATCAAAATGACCCTTGTTGCTGATGTCGACGGGGAAGACCAGCTGCTTGCTGGGAATGAGCATCTGCCCGCAGCACTGGGCGCAGGCCATAAGGTATTCCTTCGGGTTGGCAAGCCCTTCTTTCAGCCAGACCTTCAGGTAGGCGATGGCGTCTTCGTTCGTGGCCTCGGGGCGCCAGTGGTTCTTGGCGCCGTCCGCTAAGGCGACTTTGAAGTCGTCTTTGGCTGCTTCGATGTCGAGCACGCGCTCGATCGTATCCAAGTCCTGGTCGCTCACCGCTTCGGGCTTGTTGATGAGCAGCGAGGTGGTCTGCTGCAGGGCGAAGCAGAGGGATTCCTGCCTGCCACCGGGTGCAACCCCGCCGATCAGCGGATAGACGGCGGCGGGAAAGGCGACGGAGAACACGAGGATGGACGACAGCAGCACGCCTGTGCTCCTGAGGCGTGAGCCTTTCAGGGCGACGATCATCACCAACAGGGATGCGGCGCAGATGTAGATGCCCAGTTTCTTGGTGAGGATGCAAAGCCCCGTTGCCAGCACGAAGGCCGCGAGGAACCGTTTCTGGCGCAATGCGGCCCCGCCGGTACGGAAGGCCTCGATGAAGCAGATGCAGAAAGGCGTGAAGCCCAGCACGAAGAGCATGTCCTTCATGGCCGACGATGCGAAGCACGGATAGAAGGGAAAGAAGATGGCAAAGGCCAAGGCTGCAAGGCGGAAGGGCTTGGGGATTCCCAGGCGTTCCAGGTAGCAGACGGAAAGGGAGAGCGTGACGGCTATCCCCAGATTCTGCAGGATGCTGAACAGGAACATACCCGTATTCTGGGACCCCAGCGCGTTTCCCAGGGAAACGAACCAACCGTAGATGAGCGTGTCGAAGATGGGGTGATGGTCGATGAATTCGGCATCGACCACGGTGCCCAAGGTAGTGTAGTAAGTTTGTCCCGTCGTCTGATACTGGTAGACCTGGTTGATGAAGTCATGGTTGCTCGAGCAGGGGAAGAACAGCACCATCACGGGAATCCAGATGCAGAAGATAATGAGGGTTCCCATGGCGATGCTGCGCCTATCGAAAGCAAGGCGCAGGCGGGGAAGCGGGTTGTGCTTCGATGCGTGTTCGAGAATGGCGGGCGCATGCGAAAGGAAGAGGAAGATCAATCCCGCGAAGCCCAGGCCGAGCACGGCCAGGATCAGGGCATCTGCGGCAAGGTTGCCTGGCAGCCAGTTCACCGTGACGAATTGCTCGCGGTCCTTCCTGCAATCCAGATAGAGCAAAGGTGCCGTCATCAGCACTGCGAGCGCGAGGGAATATGCGGCACGGCGGATGCTGCCACGTGTCGAAGTCGTGCCGTCCTTGCGACGGCGCGCCTTCGATGGGGAGGCCCCATGCGTGGCAGCATTCCCATCTTTCCAGGTATCCGTCCCGTGATGCGCGCTGCGTGCCGCGCCGCCGGTGCAGGCGGGGGTTTCCAGATCTTCTTCCAAATGATTCATGCGGTGTCCAGCCGTTTCTGATCGGGTTTACCGGGGTTGGGGTCATTCGTCCCCAACGGCGTAGAGGGCCATGCCGTTTTCTGCGAGGACGGGGGTCAATCCGTCGGTGTGCTCGTCAAGCTCGAGGATGCCCTTCCATTGGTCCTTGTCGAAGCGGTTCTGATAGATGGTCTTTTTCCCATCATCTTCAGAATCGAGCGCGATGACGTATTCGAATCCGGCCTCGCGCAGATCGGCTGCCGATGCCTCGCCTGCCTCGATGTCTTCCAGGATCGCCGAGCCTATCGCGGAGTCGCAGGTTTCGGAATTGTAGAAGTCGCGCCCGGATACGTTCATCCCGTAGAGCGCATAGGCGAATGCGCTGCCGTCGTTGGGCATGTTCAGGACGCGGGCATCCTGCGGGATCGCTTCGGCCGCCTGCTGGCAGAATTCGCGTTCTTCCTGCGTGAAGAAGGCGGTTTCGCCGTTGGGGTCGTAGAAGCCCCGCATCTCCCCGATAAGGTCGATGCAGCTCATCGCTCCCGGCAGCGGCAGGGGAAGCGCGAAGGCCGCAAGCGCCGCCACGGTGATGGCAGCAGCTTGGGGGCGTGTGATATCCAGGCCGGGTATGCGCCATCCGGGTTCTTGCGCGTTCTGCTTGCGCCCCCTTGCCTTGGAGATGGCCCTGCAGGCGAGCGAGACGAAGACCTGGGCGCCTTGGGCGGCAAGCGGGATGGCGGACAGCGTGACGGAGGCGAACACGCGGGTGGGATGGTTGTACCAGAAGCCCGTCAGGATGCTCTTGAGCGGGCAGGGGTCGAGTGAGATGCTCAGCGAGTACAGCAGCGTCATGATGGCGAAGGGGAGCACGATCCAATGGCGTTCCCCCTTCCTCAGCAGCGAAAGGAAGCCCGCGGCAACGAAGAGTGCAAGCACCGCCTGGGTTCCCAGGTGCGGGGACTTGAGGACGGCGATGCGGGCCAGGCCGCCGATCAGGAACTGCTTCGTTCCCATGTTGTGGGGGTTCGACGCGATGCTCTGCAGGAAGGGCGCCTGGGAGAGTGCGACCCATGCCGCAGCGAAGGCGCAGGTGATCGCGATGGCGGCGATCGCCCTTGTGCGGAGGGGGCGCTTCGTGGAACCGTCGGGCCCTAAGGGGCGAAGCATCCTGTGGAGCAGGAAGGCATAGACGAAGACCGCTGCGGTGAAGAAGGTGTTGGGGTGGGCAAGGCAGATGGCGCCCAGACCCGCAAAGGCCAGCGCCGCCGATTTCGCCTTTGCGGCCTTTCCTGCGGGTTCGAAGGCGAGCATGAAGCAGGCAAGGAAGCCGGGCATGAGCGCGAAGCCCAGGGCGTTAGGGTAGAGCAGGGTCTTACGCAGGAACATTTCCCAGGGGAAGCCGAAGAAGGCGAAGGAGAGCACGCCCATGAGGCAGATAGCGATGGGCTTGCCTTCGAGCAGGCTTTCGGCAAGAAGGCAGGACGACAGGGGGAAGATCGCTGCGATGATAATGATGTTCGTCGCGTGGGAGGCGACGATGGAGCTGGTGCCCAATGCGCTCATGGGAAGCGCCGCGAGAAGGCTCCAAAGTGACGGGTAGAACGCGCCTCCCGATCCAGGCGTGGTGGTGGTTTCCAAGGTGGACCAGTTGCCGGTCTCCACGAAGGCGCGGTTCAGGCTGATATGGTGGACGATATCGTTTCCGCAGATGAGCGCATCGGCCGATCCCATGGGAAGGATGTAGAAGAGCGCGCAGGCTGCCATTCCGGCAGCAAGGAACAGCCCCATGCGGGCACGCGGCAGGTGCATTCCGAAGGCTTCAGGCGCCTTTTTCGGATGCGAGCGCTCCCAGGCGGTGCGGATGGCGAACAGGATGGCCGCAACGATTGCGAGGGGTACCACGATGCTTACCCACGATGAGGCCATGCCCAGCTTCGCATAGATGATCGCTTCGAGGGAATATACCGACGAGGCAACCAGGGGTGCCGCTGCGAGGGCGAATCCCCTTCGGCTCTTGAACGACCTGAGGAGCAGATACGGGGGAAGGTAGAGAAACAGGGCCAGCGTAAGCGTTGCGGCGCAGAGCATGTCCCACATGGTCGTCCTTTCCGATAGTGGAAAATTTGTCGGCTTGGTGTGTTCGTGCTCAATGATACCTGCGAAAAATTCGTGCGCATCCGATTCTTTGTCTATTCTGGAGAATACCCACGTGTTTATTTCCCGTCATCCTGAGAGGAGTGGCGCAATTGACTGACCGGAATGTTGGAGGAGTGCATGGCCGTCATGAATCCGCTGGTGAAACCAGGCGGATGGGCGAAGGTGCGGTCCATCCCGTCGGTGGAGATGAAGAGAAGACCCGTGCATTCCG
>SFII01000101.1 GCA_004555335.1 Coriobacteriaceae bacterium
AGCCTGCAATACGTTTCTATGTTTTTCGATATGTTCTTGACTTCTCCACACCTTGTAATACACTCATTTCGATATATTTCGAATTATTACGCAGCCTGGAAACCAACGCCCAGCGAAAACATTCCCGTTCATTAATCCCCATGAACGCAAACAAGCCCCACCGTTAGGTTTCCGGTGGGGCTTTGATTGTGAGGGTGGGCAATCCTAGGATTGCAGCATTTCCCCGATGTAGCGGGAGGCCGATTCGAAGCCTTCATTGCTTAGGGAATAATGACACCATTTCCCGTGCTTTTCGCAGGTTACGAAACCCGCTGCCTTCAACAAGGACATATGATGGGAAAGCGTCGATTGCGACATCTCGAATTCTTCCAGGAGCTTACAGGCGCAGATACCCGGATTTGCGGCAACGGTGTCGAGCATGCGAAGGCGTTTCTCATCCCCGAGCGCCTTGAATATCGCCGCTTCGCGCAACCTATCGATATCGACGAAACTCACCGCGCCCTCTGCGCATCCTTCGGGCATCTTGCCCTCCTTTCCCATTTAGCGTCATCTTGGCATTATAACGTTCTAGCCAATTTGCAAACCAGCTCGCAAAACAACGGGCACCCGCAATAGCTATCAACAAGCCTACAATGGTGTAGCTTATGCGGAAAAGCAGAAAAAACCGGCGGACCCTTGCGGCCCGCCGGCAATAGCATAGTTATTCAGAGAATGAGACTCCCCTACCTGCGACCGTTCTTCTTCTGGACGGCAAGCATGGAAATGTACTCGAAGCAGATATTCGCGGCAAGATATGCGGTGATTTCCGCATTGTCGCACGCAGGGAGCACCTCCACCACGTCGAAGCCCACGAAGTTCAGGTCCACCAGCTGGCGCACCAGCCACAGGGCCTCCCAGCTGGTCCAACCGCCAACTTCAGGCGTGCCCGTACCGGGAGCATAGGCGGGGTCGACGAAGTCGATGTCGAAGGTCAGGAAGACGGGGTTGTCGCCCACGCGGTCCTTGATGTGCTGGACCACGGCCTCCAGGCCCATTTCGCGCATCTGGTGGGTAGCGATGAGCTCGAAGCCCAACTCGCGGGACAGCTCGTGCTCGTGCGGGTCGTACAGCGATCCGCGCATGCCGATCTGGATGGACTTGGAGGGGTCGATCAGGCCTTCTTCCAAAGCACGGCGGAAGGGGGTGCCGTGGTTGTACTTCTGGCCGAATACCTCATCGCAGATGTCGGTATGGCTGTCAAAGTGCACCAGGGAAACAGGGCCGTACTTCTTGGCAACGGCACGCAGCTCGCCCAGGGTGATGGCATGGTCGCCACCCAGGGCGATGGGAATGATGCCCTGGTCCAGGATGCCCGAGATCTCGCGCTCGATGGCTTCGTAGGTGGGATGGATGTAGCCGGGGGTGATGGCAACATCGCCGTAGTCGGCACCCTTCAGGTTCTCCAGCACGTTGACGCCCAAGATGACGTTGTTCGGCTTGATCATGGCGGAAATAGCGCGGATGGACTGGGGCCCGAACCTGGCTCCGGTACGATACGAGCACGCCGTGTCGAAGGGAATGCCCACGATGGCGAAATCGGGATCGGTCACGTCAGCCATGCGAGGGATGCGCATGAAGGTGCCGGTATTGCAGAAGCGCGGGGACGAAAGAGCGCTAGCCGGCTGAAGGTTTTCCGACATGGGATACCCCTTTCTGAATTATCGGGAATACTTATAATTGTCCATGAAACAAGCCCATGATACCCATCCGGCTCCGTTTCCTCAAATGCGCCTGCGCCGATTCTGCATGCGCTATCCGCACCCGGCCACAGGAGCATCCATGAAGCAAGACAGCGACCTGCATCTGCGCACCGACATCTTCAGGGCGGTAATCGAAATCGACCGCTGCGGATCGATCAGCCACGCCGCTGCCAACATGTATATGTCCCAGCCCAATCTGAGCGCCCAGGTGCGCACCCTGGAAGATACCTTGGGATACCGCATCTTCGAACGTTCCAATTCCGGCGTCCACGCCACGGCACAGGGACGCATGTTCCTGGACAGCGCCCGCATCATCGTCAACGAGCTGGAAAACATCAAGAACGTGCCCAGCCGCTTTTCGAGCGACCAGAGCAATCTTTCCATCTCATGCGTATTCTCGGTCGTTATCCTGAACCACTTCCTGAGCTTCCGTAGCGAATTCCCCGGCAACCAGGCAAACGACCTGTTCAAGGAAACGGGATTGCGCCGCTGCATCGAGGACATCGCCTCGCGCCAGTACCGCCTGGGATTCGTGTACGAATTCCATCACGAAGGCAGCGACCTGGAAGAGCTCGCAAAGCGCTACTTGCTGGACTTCCATCTGCTCGCGCCCAATATCCCCATCCTGGCAATCATGTCGAAGGACCATCCGCTTTCCAAACGCTCGAGCATCCCGTTGGAAGTACTCGCCACCACCCCATTGGTTGCCTTCGAGTATCTGAAGGACGACAACTGGCTTGAAGCCATGGGGCTTTCCAACCCCCACGAAGTGCTCTACATCAGCGACCGCGGCGGCATGCTGGAAATCATCACCCGCGGAAGGCACGTGGGAATCTCCATCGGCACACCCTTCTTCAACGTCAAGAACGAGGCGCTGGTAAGCGTCCCCATCACGGGGATCAACCGCGTGATCAACCAATACTGGGTGAAGCCCTCCAATTACCAGCTCTCCTTCGTGGAAGAGAAGTTCTTGGACTACGTCACCCATTCCGACAGCACGAGGGAGTAAGCGCTTCGGGCGAAGCCCGCACACACCAATCACTGCGAATGCGCGAAACCCGGAGATGCGACCGCTTCGATAGCCGTCCCTCGCGCAACCGGTTATCAACCGCGTGAAACCCAGGGAAGACGGCCGCGTCACCGGGCCGTGCGAGACCCCGAAACAAACGACCCGCCGGACCTTTCGGTCGTGGCGGGTCGTGATGCAAAGCTATTTCGATTCAGGCGGGCCGTGATGTAATTGCAAGCTGATACGGCCCCGATGCGAGAATCGCCCCCTGCAAGGATGAGGCGTTATGCCAGGCGCTTGCCCACTTCCTTGGCGGCTTCGGCCTTGTCCAGGTTGCCGCCGGTTGCGGCGGTGAGGGCACCCATGACCTTGCCCATGTCGCGCTTGGTTTCGGCACCCAGATCGGCGATGGTCTTTTCCACCAGCGCAACCAGGGCCTCACCGGTCACCTGCTCGGGAAGCAGGGATTCCAGCAGCTTCACCTGGCCGTCCAGCATGTCGGTGCGTTCCTGGTTGTTGCCGGCCTTGATGGAGCCCTCCAGGGTTTCGGAGGTCTGCTTGATGACGCGCTTGATCATGGCGGTAACGTCTTCGTCGGTAACCTCGCGACGTTCGTTCACTTCGATGTCCTTCAACTCGCCATGCACCTGGCGCAGGATGGACAGGCGGTCCTTATCGCGTGCGCGCATGGCGTCCTTGATCATTTCCTTCAGCTCATCGTAAGTCATGGAACTTCCTTTCTATCACGGCTAACCGACGCGTCGGAGCACAGCGGCGAAGTGCGCATCGGATCCGTTTTCCGTCAAACGTGTCTTGAAGAAGAGCCTGGAAAGCTCGTTCACAGAGCAGGGCTCGATGCGGAACTTCCCAGCGATTTCCGGCATTTCCAAAAACGCCTTCAATGCAAGCTCGTTTTCCTGCGGGGAAACCGTGCAAGTCGCATAGACCAGACGACCGCCCACCTTCACATGCGGCGCGCTTGCGCGCAGGATCTTGGTGTTGATGTTGGCCATCTGCTGAATGACCTTGGAGCTCATGCGCCAGCGGAGTTCTGGATGGCGGCGCAGCGTTCCGATGCCCGAACAAGGCGCATCGATGAACACCGTATCGAATTCGCCCAGGGCATCGGGGGCGGTTCCAGGGGCCGGAATGAAGCGCGCATCGGCATCCACGGTCTGGGAAATCTCGACGCCGTATTCCCCTGCCCTATCCAAAAGCAGATCAACCTTGAAATCGCGGGCATCCAGGCAGGTGATATTCATCTGCGAACCCCAGCGCCTGAAAGCCTCGGACTGCAGCATGATGGTCTTCGTGCCACGGCCCGCGCCGATTTCCAGGAAGCTTTCGGGCTTTTCCTTCGGCAAGGCCAGCTGCACGATCGCCTGGGCGGCAACATCGCTCACGACCAAGCGCCCCTCGCGGAAGCCCTTCATGGCAGTTGAAGAGGCGACGGCGATAGGATGCTGGGCCTTATAGCAACCGGGAATAAAATCCGACCCTGGGCTGATTCTGGTGGGGGCAAGCTGCATGCCGTCGCGTGCCATGCTGTTCAGGAATACCTGCTCATCGGGCATCTGGATGGCATTGACCGAAAAGTACACGGGTGCGGGCTGATTGCTCACTTCCATGAAACGGCATGCTTCGTCCCTGCCCATCCATTCGATCAGGAGCTTGGCAAGCCACGTGGGAAAGCCCAACACGCGGGCAAGCGCGGCATCGTCCGTTGCAGGGTTGGCGTAGGGGAAGAATTTCTTCTGCGCCAGAATCTTGCGTAATACAGCATTGGCCAAGCGGGCCGCCTTCGGGGCGATTGCACGAACCAGTTCCACGCCCTGGTCGACGGCAGCGTGGTCGGCCTTTCCCAGGAACAGGATCTCGTAGGTGGAGACGCGCAGGCAATCACGCACATCGGGATTGATGTCGTTGGGGCTGCGCAAGGCACGGTCGATAGTTTCGTCGAGCACCCCCAAGGTTGATGACACACCCAAAGCGAGCATACGGCAGAAGGCCGCATCCTCGGGAACGAGCTTTGCCGAACGCAGCTTCTTGTCGATTGCTTCAGAGGTATAGACCCCGCGGATGCGCACTTCCGCACCCACCTTGGCTGCGAGCAGACGACCGGGATTGAGCCTAGACATCCAGATACCCCCAAGTCACGCTACCGCCCTTGATGTTCTGGATACCACCGGCGAAATCGCGTCCGGGCATGGTCTTCTTGCCTTCGGGCTTTACCTCGACCAACTCGATGGGCTCTTCCGCAAATCCCAGATACAGGCGCTTCTGGAACAAGGCCACCATTCCGGGGCGAAGGTCCAGCTCGTTGCGTCCGGAAAGCGGGACGCGCTGCGCCTTGCTGACCGCAACCTCTCGCCCGGCTATGGTGCAGCGGGCGGGATGCGCCGGCGAAGATGCCTGGACCTTGCGCAAGGCGCGGTATGAAGGCTCTTCGGGATGCAGG
>SFII01000102.1 GCA_004555335.1 Coriobacteriaceae bacterium
CCAGGCCAACGCGGATTGGTTGGCTGCTTGCGGCGGATACCGGGCCTTGGATTTTGGGGAAGGATGCACGCCCGAGGCCTATATCCCCGCGGCTCAGATGCGCCAGGGGCAGATCCGCATGATGGATGCCCGTCGGCAGATCGAAACCTACGGCTGCGCGGTGCTGGGTAAGCATGCGTGGATGCCCGTGCGCGACGGTCAGCGCGCCATGCTGCTGGTTTCGCGCGACATCGTGGCCCGCAAGCCCTACAACCAAAGCCAGGCGGACGCGCAGTGGGATGCGTGCACCCTGCGCCTGTGGCTGAATAGCGAATTCATGGACGGCTTCACCATCAGGGATAAGCAGCAGATGCTCAAGATCCCCGTGCACATGCTTTCTTCCAGCTGTGAGGAGGAATCGCTGGAACAGGTCCTCGAGCGTGTGGATGGTTGGCTTGAAGGCGCCGAAGACCCGTCGACCGGCCTTTCGGGCGATGCGGTTTTCCTGCTCTCTTCCCGCGAGGCGAAGGAACTGCTTTCCGTGGAAGAACGCCGTGCGAGTGCCGGCTGGTGGTTGCGCGATGCGGGAATCGGTCCCAAGAGCGCCTGCTACATGCAATCGAGCGGCAGGTTGTTCGATTTAGGCGGTTACGTGAGCAGCCCCCGCATGGGCGTGCGCCCCGTGATTATCGTCGCAAAGCCCGAAGAATAATGCTGCACAAAAACTGCGGGACCCCGATAAGGGCCCCGCAGTTCGATTGGAGACCAACGGCCGTGGTGGGAAGGATGCCGGGCCTCGGTGTGAGCGGCTTTCGTGAAGTCGTCACTGGTACGGTGTTTGTTCCTGCATCGCGGAGGCAAAACGCCGAAGCAAACCGCTGGTGGGAAAGCTCGTTTGTTCCGATAATGAAACGAAGCGGTGGCTTCTGACTGCGTTCACGCTTGCTGAACACGGTTATCAGACTACGGGCGGGTGCGAATTTACGTTAGTGTTGCCTTACAGAATTTTTTTCGGGTCAGTTTGTCTTTTGATGCCGCTTGATGTCCTCGGCGAAGATCTCCGAAAGCATTCCTACCATCGAGTCGATCTTACCGCTTTCCACGCTCGCGATATTGATGACCGCATAATGGGTGTTGCGCACCGTCTGTTCGATGCAGTAATCGCTTAACATGGAAAGCCTCAAGCCCTTATCCTGGGCTGCTTGGGCGATCTCCTGGTCGCTCAGGTTGGTATTCACGTGCATGAGCAGGTGGGTACCTACTTCCATGTCATCCAAAGTGGCGATGCTCGTGAGCGGGCTTGCCATGATCGCATCGATGAAGGCTGCGCGCTGCTTGCTGTAGTAGCGTCGCAGGCGGTGGATGTGGCGTTCGAAATATCCGCCCATGATGAATTCCGCCAAGGTCAACTGCTCGAAGCTGGATACGGTGCAGGAAAAGAAACTCAGCTGCTTGCGGTAGATTTCCATCAAGGTCTTGGGCAGGACCATGTAGGAAATGCGCAAGGATGGCACCAGGGTTTTGGAGAAGGTGTTCAGGTAGATCACCTTCTCGCCCGTGTCCTGGGTGAACAGGGGAGGCTTCGACCTTCCGAAGTAGCGCAGTTCGCTGTCGTAGTCGTCTTCGATGATGTAGCGTTCGGGCCGTTCGTTCGCCCATTCGATCAGCTGTTCGCGGCGTTCGTCGGATAGTACGGCTCCGGTGGGGAAGTGGTTGGCGGGTGACACATGGATCGCCTCTGCCGGGCTGCCTTCCAGGTTATCCAGGCGAAGTCCCTGCTTATCCACGCTGAAGCAGTCCCAGAGGGTGCTTTTTCCCTGCGATACGTTGAACAGGTTGACCGATCCGTATTCGCCGATTCCGATGCAGCGCCGATCTCCGAACAGCTGCAACAGGCGTCCGTAGAGGTATTCCGTGCCCGCGCCGATGATGATGCATTCCGGGCGTACCTTCATGCCCTTGAATTCGTACAGGTATCCGGCAATCGCCTGGCGCAGCCGTAGCAGTCCGTTGAAGGGGACGGTTTCGAAGAGTTCGGGATCGCGTTCCGAAAGCGTTTTGCGCATCAAGCGGGCCCAGGTGTCAGCGGGGAAGAGCATCTGCGAGCAGCGGTTGGAACTGAAGTCGATGGAGTCGTCTTCGTCTTGGGCTTCGTCTTGCACCGTGTCCTGGTAGGTTCCCTCATCCTTGCCCGGTGTGACATAGAAGCCGCTTCCGGGGCGTGCTTGTATGTAGCCCTCGCTCACCAGCAGGTCGTAGGCTTGCTCGATGGTGGAGACGCTTACGTTCAGGTGGTGCGCCAGCTCGCGCTTGGAAGGCAGCTTCGAAGATCCCGGTATGACGCCCGTGCGGATGTCAGCCCTGATGCAGCGGTAGAGGAATTCGTATTTCGGTTGAGTTCCGCGGGTGGATAAGTCGTAGGTGATCATGTGCAGTCTTCCGCATCGTTTGCCTGGTGTGTAATTCCGACCTGAAATCTACTACAAGAATCGACACGATACAAACAGGTCGGTTATTAGCAACTGACAAGTTTTTCAGCATCGAGTATCATCCATTGCTGGATTATCGCGATGTTTGGAAGGGGGACTCATGCGCAGTGCACGATCCAGATTGGGTAAGGGCTTTTCCTTCGAGGAAAGGATCCTCGCTTGCCAGGCGGCAGTGGAAACCGCTCCGTATGGCATGCGGGGCAGGTGGAAGCACTGGCTGCCCAAGGCCCAGCGAGAAGCCGGGCAAACGCGTACTACTCCCTTCGATGAAGTGCGTTTGGATCTGGGCTGCGGCAAGGGGCATTTCACGGTGGAGTGCGCCAAGCAGAATCCCGGCATCCTGTTCGTGGGTGTCGACGTGGAAGAGCTCTGCATCCTGCGCAGCGCCGAGCTCGCGGTGAAAGAAGGGGTGGAAAACGTCGTATTCGTGCTCGACCGATTTCCCACGCTGAAGGATATGTTCGCACCGGGCGAGCTCTCGCAGATCTTCCTGATGTTCCCCACGCCCTTCCCGAAGAAGAAATACGCCGAAAAGCGCACGGTAATTGCCGAGCGCCTGGCAGGTTACCGCCGGTTGCTGGAGCCTGGCGGTTTGGTGCGCTTCGAAACCGACAGCCAGCCCTTGTTCGATTTCGGGCGGATCCAGTTCGATCTGGCGGGCTTCGATGTGCTTTGGGAAACGCGCGACCTGGAAGCCGATTATCCCAGCCTGATCGCCGGCGAATACAAGCAGCGCCTGACTGCCCGCGGCGCTTGCGTCCATGCGCTTCTGGCTCGCAATGGGGAAGTGCCGGTACCTGAAGAGGGATCGATCATGCATGAGGAGCCGTTGAGCTTGATCGACTATCTGCCCGACGATCTTGAAGGCATGGAATACGTCCCCCATGGCATGGAAGGCTGCGTTACCAACATGCGCAACCGGCGCAGGAACGAACGCGCCCGCAAGCGCAGGGAGGAAGCCCGCTTGAAATAGGCGGGTGCGTTGCGGGGTGCGGGGGACTCTGCCCCTGCGCGCGCCTGCGCTTTCGGGAATGCACAACCGTGCGTTGCTTTTCTGCTTCCATTCTTCCTTTGCATGGATTCCGTTGCGAAAACCAGGTTCAGTGGGTAAGCTGAATCGACTCGAGGCATATCCCTTCCGAAAAGGAGTCTGCATGCGCAGGAAGAAGCGATCCAATGACGTTTTCGGTGGCATTGTCGGGCTGTTGTTCCTTATCGTCCTGGGTGTCGGCGGATTCTGCTATATCAACGACACTACACCTGGTCAGATACTTGATTTCGATACGGACCAGGCTGATGCGCCCTCGTTTATAGGTGGGCTTTTCGATGGGGGCTCATCATCGAAGGTTTCGAGCGACCGCTTGGACCCACAGTTCCACTTGTTCTATGCCCTGCTTTCCCCCGAAGAACAGGAAGACTACGAGCGCATCCTGAACGGCATGCTCGATCAGCGCACCAAAGTGGAGCTTTCCGGCAAGAATTCCCAGGACAGCGTTTCGCGGATCTTCGCCGCGGTGCTCGACGACCAGCCAGACATCTTCTGGATCGCGCCCAATTATTCCACTATCGGGTCGGATACTGTCCGTTCGGTCGAGATCAACTACCTTTTCGGTGCAGATGAGATCGAGCAGAAGCGCAACGAAATGGACCGAGCGGTGAAGGAGATCGTCGATTCCCTTCAGGGGAAGGATGCATTCGAGCAGGAGAAGGCGGTCTACGACCTCCTTTGCGAAAGGATCGTCTATGACGGCAGCGGCATCGATGGCGGTCAGACCGCATACAGCGCTCTGATCGAGGGCAGGACGGTCTGCTCCGGATACTCCAGGGCTTTCCAACTGATCATGATGCAGTTGGGCCATCCATGCAGCTATGCATCGGGGCAGGCGCAGGGTGTGACGGAAAATGGCTCCGGCTGGGAGGCGCATGCCTGGAATGTGGTCCAGCTCGACGATGCCTGGTACAACGTCGACGTGACTTGGGGGGATTCTACGGTATTCGATACCGAGGCCGTGCTATACCGCGGTTTCAACGCAACCGATGCCCTTATGAGCACCGACCACGAACGCCAGGGGCTTTCGGTGCAGCTCCCCAATTGCACGACTGAGTTCGATTTCGAATCCCGTTTCGGCAACGATCCAGCCGCGGCATCGCTTGAGAGTGCGGGCTTGCAAGTGAGCTTGGTTGCCGATTCGCCCGATCAGGTGGCTTCCGATGTGGCGAATCGGGCATCGGACCTTGCCGCAGGCGAGCAGTACGTCCTGGTGCTGCGCAATATGGGCCAGGCTGAAGTCGATTCGGCTCTGCAAGGGGCTTTGGACGCGATGGCTTCGGCATATCCCGGCAGGAGCGTTTCCCAGAGCGGAAGCACCCAGGAATATGATGCGGATACCACAATCGCCCAGCTGCAGTACGAATTGTCGTAATCGCGTTTTGCTTGCGGTTTTCCAGTGGAAGCCTCTTCGTATTCCAACAGTTGGGAATCAGCGCCCCCGATTATTTCGGGGGCGTTTCGTTGTAGAGATATACTCGTAGCAACTATGCAGATTGTCATTGTTTGCGAAAGAGGCTCCTATGGCGTTTGTGGAATTCAACGATGTGCGAAAGATCTACACCATGGGCGAGGTGCAGGTTGCCGCCCTGGATGGGATGAGCTTTTCCATCGAACAGGGTGAATTGTGCG
>SFII01000103.1 GCA_004555335.1 Coriobacteriaceae bacterium
GCGCCCGTGACAACGCCCACGATTACCGCGAAGTAATCGATGAGCACGACTGATGCGATATGTCCAAGCGCTTCGAAATCCACGCAGGGCACTATACCTGTTCGCGGGTTTGTTTTCGAGGGCTGATTCCCCGCATTTGCTTAGAATTCGCAGCATCGTTACAGCTCCGATAAAGCATGGAAATAGCGGCGCACCTCGTATTAGAGAAGCGGATGATTTTTATGGATCACTCCAATTGAAGGTCTTCTCGGGCAGGATTCAGAAGCCAATGAATTGCTCGGTAGTGTGGTTCGTCAGGTGTTAAGGTCGGGTCTTGAAGGGGGTTCCGCCCATCGCGCCGAAAGCGTTGTGCCCTTACCCCAGATCCACATAGCGTGCTTCGTTGCCATGCTCTTCGACGATATGCATCAATGCATCCGCGTCCAACCAGATGGTTGCGGTATTGTCGTTGGGATGTACGCCCACAAGCCCACCCTTGAAAGCTTCGTCCAAGAAGAAGGTCACTTTCCGTTCTTCGTCATTCAGGATCCCCAGGGGGCTTACCGTGCCGGGGGTGAGGTCCATGATCTTCGCCAGGTCATCTGCCGAAGCGAAGGAGAGCGAGCGCAGTCCCTGGGCCTTCCTGAATTCCTTCAGGTCGATGCGCTTGTCGTCTTTGATGGAGATCAGGTAATAGTTGCGCTTCTTGTCATCTCGAACGAACAGGTTCTTCGCATCGCGGTCGGGGTAGGGCAGATCGACGGAATCGAGCTCCGCCATGTTGTATACCGCCTGATGCTCGGTCACTTCGACTTCGATGCCGCGTTCGCGCAGATAATCGATGGTTTCTTCCTTATTCATGTTCGGCTGCTTTCCGGTTTCGGGCACTGTCATGCGTTGACTGCGTTTGCTTTGCGGGGCGTCGGGCCGTATGGCTTGCGCTTTGGCGGCCGGGCACCCATGCTGCGCGTGATTCTCTCATATGGAAGCCGTGTTTTGCCGGCTTGATCCGGGTATGGGTTCGGAAAACTTCCGCCCGCTCTGCCTGTGCGTCGGCTGCCCCGCTAAAGCGGGGGAGGCACTTTGCCGCGACGGCTTGATCAGGGGTTCCCAATCGGCTTTTCCGATGGTTTTCGTTCAAATGAATTTGCGGATGCATTTTGGCAAAAGAGGCTAAAATGAGGGGCTGAACGTCGAATAAGAGGAAGGCGGCCCTTATGGACAAGCGCGACATCGTTCGATATCTGGAAGACCGCTCCCAGGATTTCTATGACCTGAGCGATAAGATCTGGGGAAACGCGGAAATCCGCTTCACCGAATCCCAGTCGATGGCCGACATGTCCGCCTTCATCGAGCGCGAGGGTTTTCGCGTGACGCGCGGGGTTGCCGGATTGGACACCGCTTTCGTCGCCGAGTACGGCCAGGGCAAACCGGTCATCGGGTTCCTGGGCGAATACGACGCGCTCCCCGATTTGAGCCAGAAGGCGGGTTTAGCCGAAAAGGATCCCCTTCAAGAGGGCGGAAACGGCCATGGCTGCGGACATAACCTGCTTGGTGTGGGTGCCCTCATGGGCGCTGTCGGCCTGAAGCACTACTTGGAGGAAACCGGGCAGTCCGGTACGGTCATGTTCTTCGGATGCCCTGCCGAAGAAGGCGGTAGCGGCAAGACCTTCATGGCGCGCGAGGGCTGCTTCGACAAGCTCGATTGCGCGTTCAGCTGGCATCCGGCGCCTGCGAATATGATGCTGCCGGGTACCTTCCTGGCAAACCGCATGATCCGATACAGCTTTACGGGAAAGGCAGCCCATGCGGCAGCATGCCCCGAAATGGGACGCAGCGCCCTCGATGCCCTCGAGCTCATGAATGTGGGCATCCAGTTCCTGAGGGAGCACATCCCCTCTTCGGCGCGCGTGCACTATGCCATCACCGACACGGGCGGCATTTCGCCCAACGTGGTGCAGGCGCATGCCTCGGGCTTGTATCAGATCAGGGCCCCGTATGCCCATGTGGTCGCCGACATCCACGAGCGCCTCGACGACATCGCGCGTGGTGCTGCGCTGATGACGGGCACCGAAGTGACCATCGAATTCCTCAAAGGAACCAGCAATGTGGTGCTCATCCCCGCCTTGGACGAAGTGACCTATAAAAACCTGTGCGAGATCGGCAATCCGGTCCTTCAGGCGAAAGACCTCGATTTCGCCGAAGAGATTGTGAAAACCCAGGTGCCTGCGGACAGGATGCCCGATATGCCGATGGATTTGGAGCCCAAGCCCTACAATCCCGCCGGCAATGTTCCCTTCCCCGGTTCTTCGGATACCGGCGACGTAAGCTGGGTGTGCCCGCTGTCCCAGTTCGGCGGCGCTACGTGGCCTAAGGGTACCGCAGCGCACAGCTGGCAGGTGGTTGCATGCGGGAAGAGCGACTTCGCCCATAAGGGAATGCTGTTTGCCGGCCAGGTTATGGCCTCTTCGGCAATCGACACCTATAACGACCCCGAGATCTTGGAAAAGGCCCGCGCCCAGTTCAAGGAGAAGACGGGCGGGTGCCCCTACCAGTGCCCTATTCCTTCGCAGGTGACCCCGAGCTATCTGGCTGAAGCGCTCGCTTCGTCGTAAGGGTACGATCCCGCTTATTCCCAGCGCAGCGCGCCAGTCGGGCAGACCTGTGCGCAGCGGGGCGCGCCCCCGTTCGACCTGCAGAGGTCGCATCCTGGGAGTATGCGGGTGGTGATCGTGCGTTTTACCTGGGGGAAGGTCCCTTCATCGTGCTCTTCGACCAGGCGGAATCCTGCAGAGCCCGCCGGGATATCGTGCCAGATCTGGCACGCGACCTGGCATGCCCAGCACTTGATGCACGCCTCGCTTTCGAATTCGAACCTAGGCATCGATATCACTTCCATTCCATTTGCTGATGCGCACCAGGGTCTGTTTGCCGATAGAGGAATGGAAGCGGTCCAATGCGGTTTCTTCGGTCGAATAGAGCACGTTGACTTCCGATCCTCCGTCGAGGCAGCCATAGCCGGGCAGCCCCAGTTCGTCGCACGACTGCCACCAGCCGCGTTTGGCCATGAGCACTTCGGGCGAGATGCATTCGGTGACCTGGGCTTTCAATACCACCCATCCGTGCGGGGATTCCACGCGTACCCAATCGTCCTGGGCGATGCCGTGCTTTTCGGCCGTCTTCGGATTGATCTTCACCCAAGGGTAGGGCTGCAGGGCGCGCAGATGCGCAGATCCTCCCAGGCAGCTGCTCGTGGAAGTGCGGTATGCATGCACGTCTGAGAAGATGAGCGGGTATTCCCTTGCCAGTTCGGGCGTTTCGGCGATACCCTCGGGAGGTCCCTGGTATATGGGAAGGCGGGGCAGGGGCTTGCCATCCACTACCGAGGGTTTTCCACCGATGAAGTCGTTGGCGCACTGCACTTTCCCGCCGGGCAATGCCGCGAGCAGGCGTGCGTAATCAGGTTCTTGGATGTCGCGTGCGTGGGCCTGCGGCATGTGCTGCGTGTCGCGCGGGATGAAGATACCGTCCGGGGCGCGGCGCAGCTGCTCGAGCGAATAGCCCGTGGGCTCCACCATCTCTTCCAGGAGCTTTTCGATGTCGCCGCCCCAGAAGTCGTTGCCGTATCCCAGGGCTTCGGCAAGCTTGATATAGAACTCCCAGTCGCTCATGGCCTCGCCGGGTGGGTCGGCGAGTTTTTGGCTGATAGCGATGAAGGTGCCGTCCGCGACGTTCTGTATCCCCAATTGGTGGCTGCATTCGAATTGGCTTGCGGCGGGCAGCACGATATCGGCGTAGTCGCATGAGGGGTTCCAATACATGTCCATCGCGATGAACATGTCCAGTTTCTCGAGGGCTTTTTTCACCAGCTTGGGCTGTCTGGTTGCGGTGAGGGGGTTGGTAGCCTGCGCCAGCACGCAATGGAGCGGGTAGGGCTTTTCCGTGAGCACGCTCATCAGCCCGCCGAAGTATGTGGATGTGGGCTCGTCGCGACCTGGAAGGGGGAGCCATTGGGGGAATTCAGGCGCCACGAGCTTCGAGGTGCCCGCCTTCCAGCCGTTTGCCAGGTCTTCCTCGCTTGCGGGCATGCGGGAAGACAGGGTGTCGGGCATACGGAAGGGTGCGACCATGGGCGCAAGCGGAACCTGGTCCGAGCCGCCGCCGGGGATGCCGAAGTTGCCCGTGAGCGCGCCGATCAGCTGGATGGCGACCACGGTCCAGTGCCCGTCGCGGGATTGGTCTCCCACGCCGTTACCGCAGATGATGCCCATGGGCTTGACGGTCCCCATCAAACGGGCGGTCTTTTCGATCAGGCTTGCATCGATGCCGCAGCGGTGTTCTGCCCATTCGGGCGTGAACTGCTTGGCGTGTTCGCGGAGTTCATCGAAGCCGTGGCACCAATCGGCAACGAAATCTGCATCGTAGAGCCGATCGCGCATGATGACATGCAGGATCCCCAACGCCAAAGCCAGGTCGGTCCCCGGTCGCACGGGAAGCCATAGGTCGGCTTTGTCTGCCAGGGCGTTGCGCATAGGCCTGATATCGATGACCTGCATACCCTCGCGCTGCCGTTGCAGGCGTCGTTTGACGCCGCCGTGGTTGATTGCGGCATTTTCGGGGTTGGCGCCCCAGGAAACCAGCAGCTTGGTCTTGTCCAGCTGGGTGGGGGCCATATTATTTGCCATGCCATTGGGTTGGCAGCCCAGCACCGAATACATCGACATCTTACGCTGCGTGAAGCAGATGGCGCTGTGCAGGTAGTTGGGGCTTCCGTGGACGTTGAGCAGCCTGCGGCCCAGGAAGGCAAGCGGTGGGAACATCTGCGGGGAAAGGATGCCGAAGGATTCGGGTCCGTAAAGCCTTTTCTGTTCCAGAAGGGTGCTCGCGATGGTGCCGAGCGCTTCCTTCCAGCTGATCCGGGTGAACTTCGCGCCCGGTCCCTTGGGGCCGATCCTGCGCATGGGATAGAGGATCCTACCCGAAGCTTTGATGGATTCGTGCGCCGCCACGCCCTTGGCGCAGAGCGAGGTCGATCCGTGCTGCCCGTTGTTGCAGGCATTGGTGCAGCCTTCGGTTTTCGTCCAGATTCCGTTTTCGATATGGCAACGCAGATAGCAATGGCTTTGGCAGGGTGCGCAGGATTGGCACCAGCTTCCGGTTTCGCAATGTTTGCAATATATCGTATGGACGCTCGGATTTCTGTAATCCAGATACCGGTGGACCTGCCTTGCATCTTGCATGCCTGATGGAACGGGTAATGGGAGCCGCGAGGGAAGCCTTTCAGTTATATGAATACCCGATAACAAGCTATAGAAAAGCGGTATCGAAATCTCGGTTGGCAGAGCTTTTCGCTCGTATATCATGCATTAAGCACAACAGAGCATGCCTGTCCATGGAAAAACACGATGTAACGGTTTATTTACGATAGAAGGGATTCAACCATGGCACTTAAGAACAAGGCCGTCGCTTTCGCGGCGGCAGCAGTACTGGCGGTAGGATGCTTCGGACTGACCGCATGCGGCGCTTCCCAGGAAGCAAGCAGCGGCGACGACAAGGTCATTACCGTCGGCGCAACCCCCACTCCCCATGCTGAGGTCCTGGAAAACGCCGTCGCTCCCATCCTGGAAGAGCAGGGTTACGATCTGCAGGTAACCGTCTTCGAAGACTATGTCCAGCCCAACACCGCCGTCGAATCCGGCGAGCTGGATGCCAACTACTTCCAGCACATCAACTACCTGGATGCCTTCAATGAGGAAAACGGCACCAACTTGGTCAATGCCGGCTATGTCCACTACGAGCCCTTCGGCCTGTATGCAGGCAAGTCCTCCGACTTGGAGAATATCGCCGATGGCGCTAAGATCGCCGTTCCCAACGATACCACCAACGAGGCACGCGCCCTGCTGCTGCTCCAGCAGGAAGGCCTGATCACCCTGGCCGATGGCGCTGGCGTGACCGCGACCACTAAGGACATCGTCGACAACCCCAAGAACCTGGAGATCGTCGAGCTGGAGGCTGCTCAGGTTTCCCACTCCCTGCAGGACGTTGACTTCGGCATCATCAACGGCAACTATGCCCTGGAGGCAGGTCTGAGCGTTGCCGATGCCCTGGCCGTCGAGTCCGCTGAAGGCGTGGCTGCAGAGCAGTACGGCAACATCATCGCAGTTGCCGATGGCAACCAGGATTCCGAGAAGATCAAGGCCCTGGTAGCCGCTTGCCAGTCCGATGAGGTTGCCAAGTACATCGAGGACACCTACAACGGAGCCGTTGTTCCCCTGACCCTGTCCTAGCCGATGCTCTTCGGCAGCCCGGATGCCTGCGGGTTGCCCAAGAAGCTTCCCATTCGGGAAAATGCACGTTCTCGGGATGCGCTGCGCTTCGGGCAGCGCATCCGTGTGTCTGGCAGAAACGCGTTGAGGCGCCGATAGTCCGATGCCCGCTGGTTTTCCAGGCAATCCGGTATTCACGAAGGGATCGAAATGATCGAAATCAAGAACGTAGACAAGATCTACGAGACTCGGGAAGGCAAGTTCCAAGCCCTTTTCGACGTCAATCTGACTATCAATGATGGCGATGTGTTCGGCATCATCGGCGAATCCGGCGCGGGTAAGTCCACGCTGGTCCGTTGCATCAACCTGCTCGAGCGTCCGACCAACGGCCAGATCATCATCGACGGGCAGGATATTACCAACTTCACCGGAAAGCAGCTGAACGAGACTCGTCACAACATCGGCATGATCTTCCAGCATTTCAGCTTGTTCCAGCAGCAGACCGTGCTTAAGAACGTCATGTATCCCATGCGGATTCGCGGCGTCGATAGGCCTAAGGCCGAAGCGCGTGCGAGGGAGCTTCTCAAGCTGGTTGGCTTGGAGGGTAAGGAAGGACGCTATCCGTCCGAGCTTTCCGGCGGTCAGCAGCAGCGCGTCGCCATCGCGCGTGCGCTCGTGAACGAGCCCGAATTCCTGCTCTGCGACGAAGCCACGTCTGCATTGGATTCTCGCACGACCATCCAGATCCTGGACCTGTTGAAAGACATCAACCAGAAGCTGGGCGTTACCTTGGTGGTCATCACCCACGCGTTGGCGGTGGTCGAGCAGATCTGCAACCGCGTCGCGGTTATCGATAAGGGCGTTATCGTCGAGCAGGGTCCCGTTGCGGATGTGTTCGAGAACCCCCAGAGCGATGCGGCCAAGTTTCTGCTCCATACCGGTGCGGTCAGCTCCACGCTTACCGTGGAAAAGGAGGCATAAGTGGATATCGCTGTTTTCTTCGCCGAATACGGCGAGCTGTTCTTCGATGCGACCATCGCCACCCTGGTGATGACCGTCGCATCCACCTTCTTCGCGTACATCATCGGCTTGCCGGTGGGCATCGCCTTCCATGTGACTGCGCCCAACGGCTTGCATCCTATGCGCGTGCTCAATACCGTGTTGGGTTGGATCATCAATATCGGCCGCTCCATCCCCTTCATCATCCTGCTGGTGGCGCTGATTCCGTTCACCCGTCTGCTAGTGGGTACCTCGCTGGGCGTTGCGGGCGCAATCGTTCCCTTGACCATCTGCGCGGCCCCCTTCGTTGCGCGCATCGTCGAACAGTCCCTGACCGAATGCGATCCGTCCCTGATCGAGGCGGCGAAGGCCTTCGGTTCCAGCAACGTCCAGATCATCGTGAAGGTCGTCCTGCGCGAGACCCTGCCGTCCCTTATCCGCGGTTTGGCCATCACTTTCATCAACCTGTTCAGCTACTCCGCGATGGCGGGTGCCGTCGGTGCGGGCGGTCTGGGTGATGTGGCCATCCGTTACGGCTATCAGCGCTTCATGCCCGATGTGATGCTGTTCTCCATCATCTTGTGCGTCGTTTTGGTCATTATCTTCCAGACTCTGGGCGATTGGCTGGCGCGCAAGGTCGACCATCGCCGTCGCGCATAGGAAAGGCTGCTTTCCCGAGCGGCTTGGGTTTTCCGGGGTGATGGGCGGTTGATGCCCCTCGCCCTGGTGGGAAAGCTGCAAAAGCCTTGCAGCTTTTAGGGTGGGGAGGATCTTCTTTTGCCATTGCAACCTGCGGGGTGGCTGCTTCAAGCGTTATCCTGGTACGGAGAAAATGGTCTTCTCAGGTGATGGGGCGGATGGCGTCCCGGCGTTGAAGCTTGCTGGGCGAACGGGCTTTCCAACATCGTACGGTTACCGGCCGAACGGGTTTTCCCGTGCGGTGGCCTATCCAATGCAAACGCCAACGGAGGAGACGGGTGAATTCTTGCGGAATGGTTCGGAAAGGCACGGTATGCATAGGCTTCTCGATCGGCTGGTCATCTTCGGCGAACTCGATGGGCGGGGCATCCTGCGTCAGCTGGCGGACGTATCCCGGCAGCTCGAAGAAGGGTCCGTTGCGCCCGCTTCCTTGCTTCCGGTGGTGAATGCCCAAGTGAAGCACCTGCTGGACATGGCGACGCGATATGCCTTCGATGGGAACCTCTGGCAGAGCTACCTGACCTTCGTGCTTTTGACCAACGAGAACTCCTTCTCGCTTACCGCCGAGCGCCGCGGTATCCAGCAGGGAAGCGTTACGGGAATCGCGCTGTCGGATTTCCAGGTATTCCGCGAGCTGTTCGCCTTCGATTTTTCGGATATGGAAAAGAAACTGGGGACCGGGCTTCTGAGCTTGATGTGCAATTATCAGGCCGTTGCCAAGGACAGGATGAGCTATTACCGCTGCGTGTCGGATATCGTTCGCTCGGTTCGCGACCGCCTGGCTGCCACGGAGGATTCCCGTGCGTTCTACCGGGTCATGTGCGATGCCTACAAAACCCATGGGGTGGGTGCATTCGGGTTGAACCGCGCATTCCGCATCCGTAAGGACGAAGGCCGTATCCGCCATGGCGAGGGAGAGGCCGGGTCGCTGGTCCCCATGGAGCGCGGCGGGTTCGAATTCGTGGCCATCAACAACCTGGATGACGTCCGCTTGTCCGATCTGGTGGGATTCGAATCGCAGAAAGAGCAGCTGCTGGCGAATACCAAGGCGTTTTTGGAAGGCAAGCCCGCCAACAACGTGCTTCTGTATGGCGATGCGGGCACCGGAAAGTCCACGAGCGTGAAGGCACTGCTCAACGAATTCTACGTGTCGGGCCTGCGCATCATCGAACTCCACAAGCATCAGTTCGAAGATCTTTCCAACGTGGTGGGCCTGGTCAAAGGCAGGAACTACCGCTTCATCATCTTCATCGATGACTTGTCCTTCGAAGAGAACGAAGTGGAATACAAGTACCTGAAGGCGGTTATCGAAGGCGGCTTGGAATCTCGTCCTGAAAACGTGCTCATTTACGCCACTTCCAATCGCCGCCATCTTATCCGTGAGAAGTGGAGCGATCGCGATGACATGGAACATGATGGCGATGTCCATCGCAGCGATACGGTCCAGGAAAAGACGTCTTTGGCTGCACGCTTCGGCGTTGCCATCAACTTCAGGAAGCCTTCGGCCGCCTTGTACAGGGAAATCGTGCTGGAGTTGGCGAAAAGGCAGCTCCCCGAAATTCCCGACGAAGAAGAGCTGCTGCGCCAGGCGGATGCCTGGGCCATCCGTCATGGGGGAGTCTCCGGGCGTGCTGCCCAGCAGTTCATCGATTCGCTTGCGGGTTCGTGCTGAGCGCTTGCCGGCTGCTTGTGCGGGTAGCCTGTTGGGGATGCGGCGCCAGGATTGCCGGACTGTATGGGCTATCGGCAAGAACCTGACGGAATCGGCGCTGAAACGCGTTTGGTTTTGCCGATAGCGGCAAAATCCACGTTGCCCTATGACCGTTTTGACAGAACGCAGAGGAAAGGGAACTTCCGTGCTCAAGCAATTCTCCCGTACCCAGTTGCTGCTGGGATGCGATGCCATGGCCAAGCGGCGTGGGCGCCTTCGACCTGGTCGACAACGACGAGGTGAGCCTGACCAACGTGAACCGCCAAATCATCGCCACTACCGAAACGGTGGGGAAGAAGAAGGTCGAAGTCATGCGCGATCGCATCTTGCAGATCAATCCCAAGGCAGATGTGAGCATCCATGCGAGCTTCTTCCTGCCTGAAAATGCCCATGAGTTCCCCTTCAGCGAATACGATTACGTGGTGGATGCAGTAGATACGGTGGCTGCCAAGCTGGAGCTGGCGGTGGTATGCCAAGAGCAGGGAATCCCCCTGATGAGTTCTATGGGTGCCGGCAACAACGCAAACGCGGCGTCAAGAAGCTGAAGGTGGTGTATTCGGAAGAGGTCCCCATCGTTCCCGGTGAAGGCCAGCCTGCCGAAGAGGAGCCGCCTGCCGGACGCAGGAGCATTCCCGGCAGCGTCGCCTTCGTGCCTTCGGTGGCTGGGCTGATCATCGCAGGCGAGGTTGTGAAGGATCTGGCGGGGGTGCAGCGATAGGGAATCGACGGGTATTCGTTCGCCCTGATGAGGAAGTGAATCGTATATGGATGAAGTGCTGTTGGCAAAATACGAGGCGCTGAAAGAAGATCTTGCCGCTTTGGGCAGCGTTGCAGTTGCCTTTTCGGGCGGCGTCGATTCCACTTTACTGCTGCATGCAGCGCATGAGGCGTTGGGTGCTTCCGTTCTTGCGGTAACGGTTTCTTCGCGTGTGTTCCCGAAACGGGAGCTTGAGGAGGCGAAGGCGTTCTGCGAAGCCGAAGACATCAGGCAGCTCGTCCTTGCGTTCGATGAGCTGGAAATCGAGGGTTTTGCCCAGAACCCGCCGAACCGCTGCTACTTGTGCAAGCGCGAGCTGTTCGGCAAGATCGGCCAGGTGGCCCAAGCGGAAGGCCTGGCGGCAGTTGCCGAAGGGTCCAACCTGGACGACGAAGGCGATTACCGTCCTGGCATGCAGGCTGTGGCGGAGTTGGGAATAAAGAGCCCCTTGCGCCACGCGGCTTTGACCAAGGAAGAAATCCGCGCCCTTTCTCGCCGTTTCGGGCTGCCTACTTGGAATAAGCAATCCTTCGCCTGCCTGGCAAGCCGTTTTCCGTATGGGGACCTGATCACCGGGGAGAAGCTGCGCATGGTGGATGCGGCCGAGCAGCTGCTGCTGGATAAGGGCTTTCACCAGGTGCGCGTGCGCATCCATGGCGACCTCGCCCGCATCGAAGTGCCGTCTGGGGAGTTTTCCCGGTTCACGGATGGGGATTTGCGGGCGGAAGTGCACGCCGCCTTCAAGGGATTGGGCTTTTCCTACACGACTATAGACGTGCAGGGGTATCGCACGGGAAGCATGAACGAGGCTCTTGAAAAATAATCTCTGCTGAGTCCGCACCAGGCGTACAGCACCCAAAATGCAGGCGAGGGGACTTCGGTAAAGACCATCGCAAATGCCGCGAGTATTCTGCTTGCGGTAATGATGTTTGCCATGTCTCCTCCTTCAGGCTTTGGAGTGGCTTTTCCCTCATAAGGCGAAATCTTGGTAGACGGTGATGAGTGAACGGCGCGGTTTTCTGCAAGCACGCTCCTGTTTCTTCGCAGCATGCGAAATGGGTTGTTTTGGAAGATGACCTTCATGCTACACGCAATCCGCCTCTGCTTTGCAGCTCGATTTGCGGGGTTTCCGGGATTTCGGTTTCGGCAGTTGGGGCATCATGGCGCTCACAACGGATGCGATTTTGGTGGGGTTTTCGCTGTCCACCAAGAGCATCGGCTTCGCGCTATCGTAGGGAATCTGCTCGGTTGCGAATGATTCAAGGCAATTTTGAACTCGCCGTCTTTGCATTCAACTTTTCCGATGGGACGCACTTCCATCTTGTCCATGGCAAACCTCCATACGTTTTGGATTGCATCACATCGAGCGCTCGATGACCCCATCCTACAGAGTACAGGGAACACCTCAACCCCTTTTCGAGCACGGTGGAACCGGCTGCTGCTAATCTAATCCGGAAGCGGAGAAAGTGAGGCGTTGGTGAAGCGGTTGGAAATGACAGCTGGCATGGCTGACGAGGGGTGCGGTTCCGGCTCGGCGGTGAAAACATGTGCTCGCAGATTTGCGCTTTCGGCCAAAGGCGTTTGCAGTTACTACCTCGCATGCGATTTGGACGAGGGGCTGCTTCGCTACTGGTCCAAGGATCCAGACCCGTACCGACGCCTCGCCTACAGTCCTAGTATCGAGGAACGCAAGATCGCAGGGGGCCTGGCGGCCATGCGCGGGGAATCGGGCAGGGCCGTGGGCGTTCGGCTCACGCGTCGGCAGAGAAGGGATATCGAGGAGATTCTTTCCTGGGAGAACATCGAGTCCATGCGGGGGATCGATGATGCCTTTATGCTCGAAAGGTGCGGCGGCGGTTGGTGCTATCGGGACGGATGGTCTCTGAGCTGCTACTTCGAGGGTGATTCGGGCTGGCCTCCGCTCGAGCTCGAAAATATTACGCACTGCTCGTTTTCTGGCGAAGAGCTTCCATTCGAAAGATTGGAGACCTATATATCATCTGAGGTTCTCTGCAATTCGACAGCAAAGCATTCTTTCGAATCGAGTCCGAAAGTGAAGCCTGGGACGGCGAAAAAGCTCGTCTTTCAGGCTATCGGGTCGGGATTGGAAGCTATCGAAGAGATGCTGTGGTCGGGAAACGTGAGGCTCATAAAAGAGCTGGACAAGGCAGTGCTCGACAGGGAGCTGAGCTACGAGCTTACGGACGATTGCTTCACGGTCAGCTATGGAAGCGCAGTGTTGCGTACATACGAGCTTTACGAGCGCCCTGCATGCGAGAAGGTCTTCGGGAGGACGCATACGTTCGGTCAGACGGTGGATGGGGAAGCCGGAGAAGGGGAATGACGGCTGGGACGCGGTCTAACGGGCGAGCTGGCGGTCGGATTCCGTGTCTATGATGCTTCAACTGGGTTGCAGCATCCCTGCCATGATTCTTTCATGCCGCAACAACCTGTAATCTGAAGCATGGTATATCGGAGGGCAAAACGAAGGCAATCGAGGAGATAGCAGAGGCCGGCGGGGGTTTGTAATCGCTTCGGCGACCCATGCCCGTGGCGTCCAGAGCCGAGACCTTATTCTGCTGAAAGACGATTTCGTAGGCCCGATCAACGAGATATGCGGGACCTTGCTGGATTATGGCGATATCGATTACTTCGATGCATACCAGTACAGAATCCGCTGCTCTGCGCTGTGCGTGCGGTCTTCCGTGTAACCTTGCCTTGGTCCGGGATTTCCACCGCACTTCCCTGTTTGAAAAAGCTACAGAGGGTCGTCGCCCCTGCGCAGAAT
>SFII01000104.1 GCA_004555335.1 Coriobacteriaceae bacterium
CTTGCGGTGTATGCGGCAAGCGCGGCTTTGAGTGCCAAGCTGTATCGCGGGCGTAGCTTCTAGTGGGATCGGCCATCCAGTTGTCTGTGATGTGGACGAAAAAACCGGGCGGTGCCATTGCGGCCCGCCCGGTTGCTTATCCGATGGCGAAGTAGATCCTAAGCGGTTGTGTTGCTTGATGAGCCCCCAGAGGTGCTTCTGCTTTCCGATGATGTCGAACTTGGGGTGTCTGCCTGAACATCGTCCGAAGAGGGGCCTCCGGTAAGGAAGAAGATTCCAGCGGCGATGAAGGCAACGAACAGGATGCCGGCGACGATAAGGAAGATAAGGGACTTCTTGTCCTCCTCTTTTTCTTTTTGCGGCTCGGGCGGAATGGGCATGGGGATGGGCTCGGGATCGGGAAGGATGCCGATTATCGGTGAGGCAATGGTCTCATTCGCCCCGTAGTTATCCTTTGGGATATTCGAAAGATCCAATCCAATCGTTTCCTGAGAGCTGGAATAGCCGAATCCCCCCAAAGAAAGGGGCTGCTCTTCGATTTCAGGGGAGGGATTGCCCTGTATGTTGTCTGCCGGTAGGTCGGCTTTCGGAAGTGGTTCCTGGCCAATGAAGCCGATGGTCTGCGACATGGCATCTTCCCTGGATGCGGCAATGGGGTTGTTTTCTTCCGAAACCGATTCTGATGTTTCGGCAAGGGGCTTCCCGCAGAAGGTGCAGAATTTGGCGCCGTCCTTGATTTCCTTTCCACAATGGCTGCAGAGCACGTATTTTCCTTTCCCGAATGTTCGACTGCCTGCAATTATAGCCAATGCCCCGCAGGCTTCACGGGAAGTGCGTGTCGCGTTTTCGTTCGTGTGCTTCATGAGATTTCCTTCGAATCCTTCAATAAACGAGATTGGGTCCAGGCTTGGGTATATGTTCCCGCGGCGAAGCCGAAGGGCGTCGTCCAGCTCATCCACGGCTTCGGCGAGCATTCCCGCCGCTACCTGCATATGATCGCCACCTTCGTGGAGGCAGGCTACATCGTCGCCGCAGACGATCACGTGGGCCACGGCAAGACCGCGATCGTGAACGACGTGTGGGGTGATTGGGGCGAAACCGGTTGCCATACCATGATGGAGGACGAGCATACCCTGAAGGTCGAGGTGGAAAAGCTCTATCCGGGCCTGCCTTACTTCCTGTTCGGCCATAGCATGGGTTCCATGATCGCGCGCGATTTCGCCGCGAAATACGGCGATGAGCTTGCGGGTATGACCATCTGCGGTACCTGCGCGGAATTCCCCAATGCCAACGAGGTTGCCGAAGATCTGAAGCGCGCCATCGAAGAGGGCAGGGGAGAGCAGTCCGATCCGGAGTATGCGACGAAGCTGCTGGGTTGGATGTGCGAGCGTTGCGGCGAGATTACCTATGGCAACGAATGGATCTGCCATGATCCCCAGGTTCAGGCAGACCATGCGAATGATCCCTTCGATGCCTTCACCCGCCCTGTCTCGAATCGTTCCCTGTACGATTTCGTGGGCATGATGAATTGCATCAACGGCACCGAATGGGCTGAGCGCGTTCCCGTCGCCCTTCCCATCTACAATATCGCGGGTGACCAGGATCCCGTGGGCAATTACGGCGAGGGGGTATACCGCGTTTCCAATTGGCTGGCTAATACCGGCCACAACGTGCGCACCCGCTTGTATCCCGGCTTCCGTCACGAAATCCATAACTACTCCCAGATCAAGGAAATGGTCGAATGGGGCATCGTGGAATTCATGGACGGCGTTCTGGGTATCGACGGAGATTGCGACTGCGACTGCCACTAGGCATGATTTGACCGCAGGAGGCTTACCTCTTGCGAGCTGTTGGGAAGGCTTACCGGAAGGGGTGCCGGCATCAAGTCGGCACCCCTTCTTGTCTGCAGGCGATTCGGTGAAGGGGATTCGCGTTCGGAATGCCCGGGGTCTTGGGCAGGGGCTTGGTATCCGCTGCATTGGAAGATGGCTAACCGAATGGGTTGTGGCGCTGCGGTATCGGTTTTTCCCGGAAAGAAGACGGCGGCCGTGCTGGCCGCCGTCTTCGGATGCCGGTGCGTTTCGAGCCGGACCTTATTCGGCCATGAGTTGGGCGAAGTCGTCCATCACCTGGGCGATGGGGATGTTCTGGGGGCATGCTTCCTCGCAAGAATGGCAGCCGATGCATGATGCGGGCCGCTGTTCCTCGTCCATGGATGCGAGGCGCATGGAGGCGATGAAGTCGCCTTTTCCGGTTACGGTGCGCTGGTTGTACAGCTGGATCAAGCCGGGGATGTCCAGTTCCCTAGGGCAGTATTTGGTGCAGTAATGGCAGGCGGTGCAGGGGACCGAGCCGTCGGCGAGCACTTTGGCGACCTCTTGCAAGGCGGCAAGCTCGCGTTCATCAAGCGGCTTCTGCTCGCTGAACAGCTCGATATTCTGCTTCATCTGCTCGAGGGTCGACGCTCCCGAAAGCACGGTGGTGACCTGCGGGAAGCTTTGCAGGAAGCGCACCGCCCATTCGACCGCGTCTGCCTGGGGGCGCAGCGTGGCGAGCTTTTACATGCACTCTGCAGGCAGGTTCGCCAGCTTGCCGCCGCGCAGGGGCTCCATCACCCAAACAGGGATGCCCATCTTCTCGAGCAACGCCAGTTTTTCGTCAGCACGCTGGAAGTGCAGGTCCAGGTAGTTCAGCTGGATCTGGCAGAATTCCATATGCTCGCCGTATGCGTCCATGAAGCGTTGGAAGGCGGGCATTTCCGCATGGACGGAAAGGCCCAGGTGCCTGATGCGTCCGTTTTCCCTCTGCTTGAGCAGGTAGGGGAGGATGCCGTATTTCTGCTCGTCCAGATAGGCGTCCACGTTGGCTTCGCACAGGTTGTGGACCAGATAGAAGTCGAAGTAGTCCACCTGGCACTTCTGCAGCTGGAGTTCGAAGATCTGCTCGACCTTATCCCAGTTCTTCGAGTCGTAGCCGGGGAACTTGTCCGCCAGGAAGAAGGATTCGCGGGGGTAGTCCTTGAGGATGCGCCCCATGACGCGTTCCGATTCGCCATCGTGGTAGCCGAAGGCGGTGTCGTAGTAGTTCACGCCGGATTCCATTGCCAGGCGTACCATTTTGCGGGCGGCGTCCTCGTCGATTCGGGACTGGTCCTTGCCCGCAAGCGGCAGGCGCATGCAACCCATGGCAAGCTGGGATATCTTCAGATCCTGGAAATCCTTGTAGATCATGGCTTGTCTCCTTATCGGTTCTCGATGCTGCCGATATTCTTCAGCTCGATGCTTATCATGCCATCGGGATTGCTGACGAATTCGATGAAGTCGGGGTTTTCGAAGTACTCCGCTGGGAAGGTGATCTCGATGCCCGTGTCGGTGCGGATCTTGTGGTTCTTGGCCACGCGCTTTACGGCTTCCTTCTTCACGGGCACACGTTCGGGCACCTGCGCTTCGGCGATGGCCTGCTCGTAGCGTTTCTGCAGGGGTTCGTCTTCGAAGACCTCTTCCCCGATTTCCCAAGGTGCAATGCATTCGTCTTCATCCGCCGCCTCCGACACGCGCGCCTTGGCCTTCGACATGGCAACGGTGGGGTTGGCCCCGTATTCTTGGGCGACTTCTTCTACGATGCGCGTGACGGTATCGATCACTTCCTTGCTCGATGCCTCCTTGCTGCATTGCAGCAGGCCGTCGGGGATGAGCATGCGCTCCTCACCGGCGATGGTGCGCGGCTTATCGACGAAGAGCACGTCCATACTCCCGCGTTCGATAAGCGCATAGGAGGCGATCTTCTGCGAGGGGTTGGGCAGGATGGCGAAATGCCGTTTGATGGAAACGGCGGTGCCGCCCGCTTCGCCGGTGCCCACCTCGTGCATGTATGCGGGTTTGCTCTCCAGTAGGAAGAGCGCGAAGTAGCGGCTGCCCTTCGCCTGGTAGGCGCGTTCGATTTCCTCTTCCGTCATGGTGGGGGAGGGGGGCTTGGGGTCGTCTTCGAAATCGATGACCAGGATGTCGGTGGAGACGGGCTTTTCCATGCGGGTGAGCTCGCCTGCGATGAATTCCGCGATTTGGCATGATAGGTCGACGAAGTCGCGTTCCCCCTTGAAGTAGGCGCGCAGCTCTTCGGCGAAGGCGCTTTCGGGTGCGAAGGAGCCCCTCATGTTCTCGATGCTTTCCAAAGCCTTCTTGGCATGCTTGGTGCAATAGCCTTTCGGCCATTTGGCGTTGATATCCAGCTCTTCCTGCGAGTACACGTTAACGCAGGAATTGAAGTCGATGACATGCATGATCGCATGGTTCAAGTGCAGCATTTCGGTCCATTCGATTGACGGGCCCTGGGCGGGCAGGGCGTTTCTTGCAACAATCCATGATAATCGCGCAGCAGCTGAAGCGAAAGCCCGCAGGCGATGGGCGCATGTTCGGGAACGCCCTGATAGGGGCGACGGGGAGCTTCCCCGGCATATCGAAGACCGAGCGGCGGTAATCGTCCATGGGTTTGCCCCTCTAGGAAGCCGCGCATCCTTCCCCTTCATCTCAATTGCAAAGAAAACGTGCGTTTTACCGGATGGCAACCTTTCCGGGCGTAGGCTGGTATCCGAGAAAAGGAAATCAGCGAAAGGAGCATGGTTTGACTGGCTTGTCTGTATTCTTCGAAATGTGCTTTCTGCTCTGCTTCGCAGCCGCATGGCCGGCGAATATCGTGAAGTCCTGGCGCTCGCGGACTGCTCGGGGGAGGAGCATGGTGTTCCCGCTCATCGTGGAGGCGGGGTATATCTTCGGCATTATTTCCAAGTTCACGGCGGAGTCGCTCACCTATGTGGTGTTCTTCTACTTCCTGAACTTCACCATGGTCGCAATCGACCTTGCGCTGACCTTGCGCAACCGCAGGCTCGACGCGAAGCGCGACCGCGAGTTCATGCGGGTGATGGACCGGGCTTAGGCGGGGTTGACGTGCACCATCACGTGCTTGATCTGCGGAAAGACCTTCTCTTCGTGATCGTGGACCTTCTGGGCGATCTCGTGCGCTTCTAAGACCGTCAGGTACGGGTCGACGGCGATTTCCAGGTCAACATAGGCGCGGTTGCCGAAGCGGCGCGTCATCAGCGCATCGACGCGGATCACGCCTTCCTGGGATTGGGCCACTTCCAAGATAGCCTGCTCGGTTTCGGGGCTGCAGGGGGTGTCGACCATGTTGTCGATGGCGCTTTTGACGATATCCCATGCGGCTTTCAGGATGAATGCGCAGATGACGATGGATGCCAGGCAGTCGCCGGCAGGGAAGCCCAGCATGGTGGCGCCGATGCCCGCGAGGGCGCCGATGGAGGAAAGGGCATCGCTGCGATGGTGCCAGGCGTCGGCCTCGAAGGCTTCCGAATGGATGCGCTGTGCGGTGGTATGCACGTAGCGGTACATGGCTTCCTTAGAAAGGATGGACACCACTGCCGCTCCCAGGGCGATGAAGCCGGGCTCGGGCGCCTGCAGGTAGCTGCCGTCGATCAGTGCGGAGATGCCGTTGTAGCCGATGCCGATGCCCGTTGCCGCCAGGAAGCATCCTAAAAGCAGGCTTGCCACGCATTCGAAGCGCTCGTGGCCGTAGGGATGCTTTCCGTCTGCCTCCTTCTGCGAAACGCGCACTCCGATGAGCGCGATGAAGGTGGAGAGCACGTCGGAAAGCGAATGGACCGCGTCGGATACCATGGCGGCGGATTGGCCGATCAGGCCTGCGAGGAGCTTGAATGCTGCAAGGGCCGCGTTGC
>SFII01000105.1 GCA_004555335.1 Coriobacteriaceae bacterium
CCCCGTCCAGAGCAAGCCCAAACCGAGCAAGGGGCATGCCCGGAAAAGCGAAAGCAGCTCCGTTTTTCGACGAAGCCGCCCGCGATGGCTCTTCCGAGAAATCAGGAACGTTATAAGCCCCTGCCTCGAGCCGTGCCCGCACCTTCCGCAGCAGTGGATGCGGAAGCAGCCAACTGCGTGCTGCTTCCGCCTTCAACGCTTCCCGACTGCGAAAATCCGTCCGAATCGGCATCCGATACGGTTCCGCCCACTACCAGCGAATACTGCGCACCGTCTTCCATCCCAGGGCAGGAAGCGCATACCCAGCTGAAGTTATTAATCGCCTTCAGGGAAACCATCACCTTGCCGTTAGTATCTACCAGGCATACGTCGTCGCCTGCAGAACCCGAGACACTCGCAGCGACCGAAGCCTGCCCGCCTCCAGTAAAGCCTTGCGCCATGCCAGCCGCACCCAGGGCAAGCACGTATCCACCGCTTATTTCTGCGCCGTATTCGTAATCGATGGGCGAATCTTCGCCGGATTCGGGGCTGCACACCAGCACCGCTCCCCCGCTGATAACTAAGCTGCCATTCGAATCGATGCCGTCACCGCCCGACTCGACCAGCAAGCGCCCGCCCGAAATAGACACGATGCAGCTTTCCGATGCACCTGGCATTCCAGCGTCGACAGCCCCCTTACCACCTGCAGGGACCTGAGGAGCGAACCGCCCTTCAACGCCCTTTTCGGCATCGGCATTCCCGACAGAATCGATACCCCCTTGCGGTGCAACCGATCCGTCCTGAGGAAGCTGGGGCTGACCTTCGGATTCGGAAAGCTGGCCATCTTGGGCCCCCGCAGGCCGCTCGGGAAGCGCATCTCCCTCGGATACGATGCCACCTTCCTGGCTCGAGTCGCCTTCGGCGGGTCGGTCGGCATCAGCCACCGCAGCGTCTGCTGACCGGCTTTCGGCAGCTTGCACTTCCGCTTCCCATCCATTGCTTGCTGTGGCATCGCGGGCGGAAGCATTGACGCCGTCGTCGTTCGAAGTCACGCGCACATCCCCGCCATTCAGATAGATCTGCTCGGCTTCCAGGCCCTCTTCGCAGGAATCGATCTGAATCTGCCCATCGTTCACCACCAGAACGCTTTCGGCATGGACGGCATCATCGCCCGCCTCGATTGCAAAGCTGCCACCATCGATGCACACGAAACCACGTATTCCATCTTCGCCGTTGTTCGCCTTGATCGCATCCCCACCCGCGGAAAGGTCGAAGGTGCCACCAGCGATCTTCACGCTATCGCGTCCGCGCAGGGCATCCTGTTCGGAAGTCGCAGCAATAGTGCCGCCCGTTATCACCAAATCATCCTTGGTGTGGATGGCGTGGCAGCTTCCACCAGCTACATCGAGCGAACCCAACCCGTTGATGGTCAGGTCGCATTCTGCGTACAGGGCTGCATTGGGTACCCCGTCGTCTTCGGCGCTCGCATAACCCGAGCCGTCTGAAAGGAAGTTCTTAGTCCCCTCCTGAAGCGTGACGAACACCTTATCAGCCTGCTCCACGCACAATGCCGGCCCGGATTCGTTATGGATGCTCGCCACATCCAGCACGATTTGGACCTTCTGGTCCTCTGCGGTATCCACCACCAGCTGCCCGTCTTTCAGGACGCCGGAAACCACATAGGTTCCCTCTTGGGAGATAGTGACAACAGAGCCATTCGCCTGGGCACCATCACCCTGCACGCTGGCAGTTTCGCCATCGAGGGCGATTTTGGTTGCGGAGGATGCGTCATAGGAAGCATCCTTATCCCTATCCGAATACTCGAAGTCCATGCCGTCCATATCGATTTGGATGCCCGACTGTTCCTCGCCCTCGTTTTGCGCATCCTGTTGCGCGTCGCTTTCGATCGTGTCCGACGAAGCGTCGGTGGAAACCCCGGGGTCGGTGCATCCATACCCGAACAAAACCGAACACGTCAAGATCCCAGCGAGCAGGATGCACGCCACGCTCTTCGATGGGCGTCGTCTTTTCCTCATGATCATTCGAAATCCTTCCTCTCGCGCGCACGGGCTTACAGCGAATCCTTCGCACCCGAAGCGCAGCCGAGCGAAATCCGCAGATTGCCGTTCAAGCAGCGGAGTTGATCGATCAGGTCCTTTTCCATGCCCTTTTTCCGGAGGCGGATGCGGTATTCCAACTGATAGAGCGACCCCATACTGGCCGTCTGAACCTGAAGCAGTTCGAATTCGGACGTGAAGAAGCGCAGCGTCTCGTCGAAAATCCCGTCGAAGGAAAGGTCTTCGGGCACGGTGATGTGCAGGATCTTGCTCGGTTGGCGGGATTTGCCAAACGGGGAAAGCACGAGTAGAAAGTTCGCCGCACCGACGACGATAGTGAAAAGCACCGCAAAACCGAGATAGCCCATACCCGTCGCCAAACCGATCGCCATTGCGAAGAAAACGCTTCCTATATCCTTGGCAGACCCTGGAATAGAACGGAACCTGACCAGGCTGAACACGCCCATCACAGCTACACCCGCACCCAGGTTGCCGTTTACGAGCATGATGACCGCCTGCACAATCAGGGGCAGCAGGGCCAACGTAACCGCAAAGCTCTTCGAATAATCGTTCCTGAACATGTAGATTCCCGCACACGCCACGCCCAAGACGAGCGATAAGCAGCTGCAGAGCAGGAAGCTTTCCATAGACACGGCGGCCGCCAGTGAATCGGATGTGCCGAATATCGAATCGAAGTTAATACTTGGCATTGGTCCTTCCTTTCGATCGGGGGTAATTAAGAAGTGCTCGAGACCATCCGGAAGCCCGTCTTATCGAGAGCTGGAACACCGACGGCAAGCAGATGCGCCGTTCCGTATTTGGTGAAGGAACGGGAATAGACACCGCTTTCTGAAAAGGCATGAACCAACCACAAAGGGAAAGCCGCAGAGCTTTTCACCTCCATGATGCTTTCACCCCGGCCGACAAAGGGAATCCACTCTGCGCCTTCCAAGCACAAGGACCGGCACCTGGGCCTGCCGTCGAAAGTGATACGCAAATCTCCCAGCTCCTCCCGGTATCGGAGACGGGGAACCCACGCCGTGCGCAGGTAATCAATCGCCATACGGGGAAAAAGCCGGTCGTATCGTGCCCGTGCGGCATCTATCTCGCGGGAAATCTGCATGCTGAGCGGACAAAGGGCCTCGCACTGAAGCTGAGCGTCAGAAAGGGGATGCGCCCGGCACGACTCGCCGTAATCCCTGCCGTTCAGATAATCGACCGCAGCACCAAGCGAAAAGCAAACGCGCCGCTTGTAAACAACCCCTGCGTACTTCTTCTTCAGTTCGCAGAAGACGGGTTTCCGAAACCGATGGGTGCTTGCCCCTATACCTCCCCCGTCGACAGAGGGAGAATCGAAATGAGCCGAATACGCATCCGGGAAATGGGGAAACCCGCGGCCACCTGAGCATTCGCAAGCCGTGCGCTGTCCAGCTGAAAAGGCGTCTACCAGAGCATTTCCGCCATCTTCCCCATAAGCGCGAAGACGGATCTTTTCCTTATAGAGCGGTTTTTCCAGGGAACGCGCAACCACTTCATCGTATTCGGTATCCAAATACAGGCTGGTAATGCGCGAGCAACCATATGAATCGGGCTGCATATACCGTGCGAGGACGCTTTCTATGGAAAACCGCTCTTCGCGTGTCACGAGATATTTCTTTTCGACCCGCTCGAAAACCTCACTGTAGGGCTTCATGGCAGGTTCCCTCCTTTCGGATCGGCTGTTATGCCAATCGAAGCAGGCAGCCCGCACGCATTCCCCGCATCAAGTAATCAGGGTGTCATCAGACAAAACGCCCGATTTTGCGGCAGTTACCCCACCTGGATCGAAAAACCCCGATCAAGGCTTCAGGCGACCATGTCGGCCGCAAAACGACTGCATCGGCTGCACTGGTTGTTAATGGAGAGAAACCCCCGTTCGAATACGAGTACATCCCGGTCTTGTAAAAATGTGGCGGCGCGGCGCTTGGAGAAGGTCATTCCCAAGCAACACCGCGCCTATACCGGAGAAGGGGTGACACGAATACTATCCCCCCACACTGAAATAATCCTGAAAGCACCAAGCCCCGCCCCTGGAACCTGCGAAGGCGCGCAAGGAAGCCCGAAGCCGACAAACTACGCCCTGCGCCTCGCGTAGGAAACTCCGGGAACATGGGGACTCGGAAAAATCCCTCCAAGGTGCTTCGTGCACCCCTTTCGGAACAGCCGCCGATTCCTGAAGAAAGGCAACCCGGCAGTCCGCCCCGACATCCAGGAGCCGACACGAAAACGCTTTCAGGATGATTTCAAATCCCGCAGCTACAATATGCCCGAGAGAAACCCCGCAGCGATGCGGCCTATTCCAGAGAAAAGCATTCGAGAACGGAGAGGCGTGCAGATACTGATTGTCGAAGACGACCGGAGCCTGGCTGCGGCGCTTGCGCGTATCCTGGAGGATAACGGCTACACGGTCGACATGGTCCACGATGGGCAGCAAGGGATCCTGTACGGGCAATCCGACTTGTACGACGTGATCATCCTTGACGTGATGCTCCCCAAGAAAGATGGCTTCACCGTCACTGCCGAACTGCGCAGGTCGCATATCAGCACACCCATCCTGCTGCTGACGGCCCGCGATGCCATCCCCGACAAGATCGCCGGCTATGATTCCGGTGCCGACGACTACATGACCAAACCCTTTTCTCCAAAGGAGCTGATGGCGCATTTACGCGCATTGACCCGAAGGCAAGGGGAAGTGGTCTTCGAAAAGCTTGCCGTAGGCGATTTGGAGCTGGACCTGGAAAGCTGCGACCTTTCATGCGGACCAAAGACTATACGCTTAAGCTATAAGGAATTCGCCGTCGCGCGCGCCTTCCTGAGCAATCCCGGCGTGATCCTTTCAAAGGATGCGCTCATCTCCAAAGCGTGGGATGCCGAATCGAGCACGACGGATAACAACGTGGAAGCCTACGTCTCCTTCTTGAGAAAGAAGCTTGCCCACCTGGGTTCGACGACTAGAATCGAAACGATCAGAAAGGTCGGATACCGATTAATCCAGGAAGGCTAAGCTGTGCTCGC
>SFII01000106.1 GCA_004555335.1 Coriobacteriaceae bacterium
CGTGCATTCCGCGGTTTCCATGCGGATATGGATTTGGATGAGGTCCGCCGCATGAACGAGGCGGATAAGACGGCTGTTCTGGACTATCTCTACGATGATCAGCCCGCCCGTGAGATGCCCTATCAGGCGCCTGTTGCCGACAGCTCTTCGGAGACGGTGGCGTTTTCCCCGTATCGCGGATCCCGTTCTACCGCGGATGCGTCCGACGCCCGCGACCCCTGGGGATACGGGGCCCCCGATGGCGATGCCTTCGATCCGGGCTATTCCGATGCGGGCAAGACGCAGGTTTTCGCACCTGCTTCCCGAAACGCGGCCCAAGGCGGCCTCGGGGAAGGCAGGAGGGGCGGATATGGTTCCGACAGTTATTCTGAAGAGCCGCTGCATTCGGGTGCCAGCTATGTGAAGGCGGGCTCCAACGCCCAGGTGGTGGGGTATTCCAGGAAACCCGTGCGCGAGTCTTCGCCTTCTTCCGATCGTCGCGGCCGTTTAGGCGGTAAATCCGGGAGGAAGGGAAGGAAAGGGCGAAGGGCATCCGGTAGCGAGGAGTCCTTCCAGAATCCGGCAGTCTTCGGTCAAGGCGCCGTTTCCGGTGGCAGGCCCGCGAGGAAGCGCCGTGGCTGCCTGGGCAGGCTCTTCGGTTCCCTGCTCAGGCTCGTGCTGGTTCTGGCAATCGTCGCGGCCGTGCCCCTGGGGTTCTTCTGCGTCAAGCTGGACCAGGCCTTGGCGCTCACCGATGCCGAGCGCAGTGCCATCGAATCCGAGTTGACTCCCGCGGGCATCGGGAAGCCGTATTACACGCTGATCTTGGGGTCGGATTCTCGCGAGGGAACCACGTCCGACTATAGCGAACGGTCCGATGTGATCATGCTCGTGCGTGTCGACCCCTGGGGCAATCAGGTGACGATCGTCTCCGTTCCCAGGGATACCCCGTACCGCATGTTCGACGGCAGCCTGGTGAAGATCAACGAGACCTACAACAGGGAAGGGCCTGCGGGTATCATCCGTGCGGTTTCCGAAGTGACGGGTGCTCCCATCAGCCATTATGCGGAAATCGGCTTTTCCGATCTGGGTTCGATCGTCGACGAGATCGGCGGCGTGACGGTGGATGTGGACAGGGAGCTCGGGGTGAACGACGCCCTGACGGGCGAGTGGGTCACGGTGAGCCCGGGTACCCAGACATTGGACGGGCAGCAGGCGCAGGCCTATGCGCGCGCACGCCATGAATACGTATACGATCAGGATGCCTACCGCCAGCGCAACGACCGTAACCTGCTGGTGGCGATTGCCGAAGAGATCATGGGCGGCGATCCGCTTTCCATACCCGGTGAGATCATCGATGTCGCGGGCTACGTGACCACTGATGTGAAGTCCTACAATCTGCTCGGCAGCGCGATTCCCATGTTCCTGCATCCCGGAAAGACCACGGTCTACAGCTGCAGCGGCCCTATCGCGGGCGATATCAACTACGAATCCGGCGGCCTCTGGCTGTGCTACGAGGATCCGGAAGGCTGGGCCAATCTGATGTCCGTGGTCGATGCGGGCGAAGACCCCTCTTCGGTGTCGTACGGGGTCGAATAGGTCCTGCGAACCGCTCTCCGGGAAGGCTCTTCGTTTTCCGGCCGAAGGATTTCGTGTGAAAGCCGGGACTATCGGATTATCGGTTATTCTTGCCACCCGCGGCCTACAGGTCGCGGGTGGTTCCTTTATGGAGGGGTTAAACGTGCTATCGTGTTGTCCGTACGAATATCCGATCCCTCGAGGAGGGGAATATGACCAAGATGAAGAAGCTGCTTGCCGGGGTGTTCTGCCTGGCGGCACTGTGCTTCGCGCTTACGGGCTGTTCGAGCAGCGCGCCTGCCGCCGAGGAGGAGAAGCTTCCCGAGGCGGAAGAGCCCACGGTGGAAATCCAGAAGGAAACCGAACCCTTCTACGTGCTGGTGGTGGGCAACGATTCCCGTACGGGAACCGTGGACATCAGCAAGCAGATGTTCGCCGACGGCTTGGGCAGGTCCGACACCATCATGCTGGTGCGCGTCGACCCCGTGACCTACGACATCTGCATCATCACCATCCCGCGCGATACCGCTGCGGACGTGAACGGCCAGACCCAGAAGATCAACGACGCGTATCGCCAGGGCGGCATCTCCGCGCTTGCAGACCAGGTGACCCAGCTCACCGGTGTGACCCCCAAGTACTATCTCGACCTGGGCTTCGTCACCTTCGAGGACTTCATCGATGCTTGCGGCGGTGTTGATGTGAACGTTCCCGTTGCAGTGACCTTGCAGGACATCGTTGCAGGTGGAGACCAGATCACCGTCGGTACGGGCGAGCAGACCCTCGATGGCGTGCAGGCGCTCGTGTTCACCCGCGCACGTCATGAGTATGGCGACAACGTGGATGCGTGCCGTCAGATTCAGGACCGCCAGGTGGTGGAAAGCCTGATCAACAAGGTACTGTCCGATACCGGCAATACATCCACCTACACCAAGGCGCTTTCCGAATTCGCCGATACCGACTGGGATGGCGCGAGCATGGCCGCCTTGGTCGAGGATTTCGTGGCGCATTCCGATCAGGTGGTCATCCGTTCGGGCACGGGTCCCTATGCCGGCGACATCGATCCTGCGGTCGATATGTGGCTCGCATACCGCGATGAGGCCACGTGGGCTTCGGTGATCGAGGTTGCCGAAAACGGCGGCGACCTGAATGCGGTCGTCCCCCTGCCGGAAGTGTATCCCGCGGCATAGCGGCTTTCGCCAACAAGGATATCGAATGCGAAGCGGACCCCGAGGGGTCCGCTTTCTCTTGGTCCGGCGGATGACGCGGCGAGCCTTGCACCGCAGGGTCCTGGCTGCGCCGGGGCATCCGCAGCTGCCGTGGGCCCCGGGATGGCTTGCGGGAGGTTTCGAATACCGCGATCCGGGACCGCGATCGCGGCGGTTCGTACGCTACCTGCCGTCGAAGGCGGCTTCGACCTTCTGGGCGGTCTTCTTCCAGGTGAATAGTTCTTCGGTGCGCTGCCGTGC
Source organism: Coriobacteriaceae bacterium (assembly GCA_004555335.1). Lineage (GTDB taxonomy): Bacteria > Actinomycetota > Coriobacteriia > Coriobacteriales > Eggerthellaceae > W1P20-047. The sequence continues at coordinate 3,024 of SFII01000106.1, forward strand.
GTTCTCGCCGAGCGTGCGGCAAAGGTTGCGGTCTTCTTCCAGCCCGCGTATCGCCTGCGCGATTTCCCGGGGGTCCGCAGAGGGGATGACCCTGCCGTATTCGGGGGAGGGGACCAGCTCGTCGACGCCTCCCACATCGGTGGTGATAAGCGCCAGACCGCAGCTTGCCGCCTCCAAAAGCGAGGTGGAGAAGCCTTCCGATCGGGTGGGCATGCAGAAGGCGTCGCACTGGAGAAGGAGGGCCGCCACGTCTTCGGGACGAAGCGCACCTAGCAGGTGCAGGTTGGATGCCTTGCCCGATTCCAGCTGTTCGCGGAGGACCCCATCGCCGGCAATCAGCATGTGCACCTTGGTGCCATCGAGCAAACTGGCCGCCTGGGCCAGCTGCGCCACGCCCTTTTCTGGGGCGAGCCTTCCGGTGAATGCCACGAGGAAATCGTCTTGGCCAAGCCCCAGCTGCGTCCTGAAATCGCGACTCGAGGCGGATTCGCGGAATGCGCGTGCATCGATGGAGTTGTTCAGCACCCCTTCGCCTTCGATTCCGAAATGGCGGACCCAAGCGAGGGATTTCGCGGACACGCAGAAGCAGCGGAAGGGGCGTCGCTTCGCAAGGAAGGTCATGGCGTGCTCGACAGCCTGGATGGCGATGTCTGCGAGGGGGCTGCCGAGGGTAAGGTGCGCCGAACCGTGATCGATCAGGATGGGCGTGCAGCCCAGTTCCTGTGCGAAGCGGATTCCTATGAGGGAAAGCGGGTAGAAGCGCGTGTTCACGATTACCCGGTCGATGCCTGCCTCCCGCAGCTCTTCCCAGATGCTTGCGGCTTGCGCGGTGCTTCGGGTGATGGGGAAGCGTCCGCCCATCGCCTTCTTGCAGGGTAGCCTGAAGATGCGGATCGGGCCCTCGCATTCGCGTTCGGGTGCGTCTTCGGTGTTGTTGGTGACGATGATCACATCGTTTCCCAGCGCGGCAAGCTCGCGCGCGAGATTGCCGGTGTATTTTTCCACGCCTCCCATGTGGGGGGAATAGAGTGCGGAGAATATGCAATAGGTGTTGTTCATGGTGCGAGTATATCAAACTGATAGAATAGCCCGATACGGCCGCGGTCTTGCCGCAGGCCCGTGTTCTATCGGAAAAGGGAACGGACGGGGTACATGCAGAGTAAGATTCTCGCGATTATCCCTGCGTACAACGAGCAGGAGAACATCGTGAGCACGATCGAGGACCTGCGCAAGAACGCGCCATGGGTCGATTACGTGATCGTCAACGATGGCTCCAAGGATCGCACCGAGGCCATCTGCAGGGAACGCGGATACAACATCATCTCCCTGCCGGCGAACCTGGGCCTTGCCGGCGCCTTCCAGACCGGCATGAAATACGCCTTGCGCCATCATTACGAATACGCCTTGCAGTTCGATGCGGACGGCCAGCATTCCGCTGCCTTCATCGGCGATATGCTCGAAGCCGCGCAAAGGCATGATTGGGAAGTGGTGATTGGATCGCGCTTCGCGGCAACGAAGAAGCCGCTTTCCCCCCGCATGGCGGGATCGCGCCTGATCACCGCGATGATACGCCTGACCACGGGCAAGAAGATCCAGGACCCCACTTCCGGCATGAGGTTGTTCGGCAAGCGCATGATCCCCATCTTCGCCGAAGAGCTCGATTACGGCCCGGAGCCCGATACCATCTCGCTGCTCATGCGCAAGGGGGTGCGCGTGGGGGAAGTGCAGGTGGAAATGCGCGAGCGCGTCGCGGGCGAAAGCTATCTGAACTTCACCAAATCGGTTTCCTATATGCTTCGCACAAGCATTTCCATCCTGCTTGTTCAATGGTTCAGGGGGCGCAGGTAGATGAGTATTCTGTTTCGAATCATTCTGATTGTGGGAGCGCTGCTTTCCTTCGCATTCATCCTCACGAAGATCCGCAAGTCCGAAATCAGGATCGCCGACAGCACCTTCTGGTTTTTGTTTGCGCTGGGCATCGTCATCCTCGCGGTATTTCCCCAGGTGGCGTATGTGTTTTGCGACATCCTGAACATCGAGTCGCCCGTGAAATCGCGCACCTGCGGAGCAGGTTGACTTCTTTGGTGCAAGAAGAGGGACTCGATCGCCATGAGCGCGAACGTGGCAATACCGAAAGGTGGGAGTGATTCATGCGGTACGAGCCTTCAATATTGGACAAGCTCCAGCGGGAGCTGCTCGAAATCCTGAGCGATATCGATGCCGTTTGCAGGAAACATGGCATCACTTATTGGCTTGATAGCGGGACTGCGCTGGGGGCAAGGCGCCATGGGGGTTTCATTCCTTGGGATGATGATATTGATTTGGGGATGCTGCGTGAAGATCATGAGCGATTCTTAGAGTTGGCACCCGCGGCTTTAGGCGAAGGATACGTTGTGTCGAATCCCCGTAGCAACGGATGCCAAGCGCCATTGTTCACTAAGGTCTGGAAGAAAGGGACGGTATTCGCCACGGATGAAACTGAGGACGCTGGTTTTTTCCAGGGTATCTTCGTGGACATCTTTCCCTATGATGCGCTTTCCGCCGATCCTGCCATTGCGGCAAAGCAAATGTCTGCATGCAGGAAATATCAGCTCTCTGCCTATCTACTGCATTCGGGAAATGTGAAGGTTCCCCATAAGGGTACTCTTGGCGCTTTGGAGCGGTTAGTTGGGCATGTGGGACATCTTGTTTGCAAGCTTACGAGTTCCCACGATAAGCTCGTCGAGGCTTTTCTGCGCGATGCGAGCTTGGGTGCGGAAAACCCTGGAAGCAGTTTCATGTGCTCAGCGTATACCAATATGGGTATATTTCCAGCAGACGTTTTGGTTCCGCCTATCGAGGTGTTTTTCGAGGGCAGGCGCTTTTTCGCGCCTGCGCAAATCGAGCGCTATCTTGAGATTGTCTATGGGAGCTGGGAAACATTG
>SFII01000107.1 GCA_004555335.1 Coriobacteriaceae bacterium
TGGAGTATGGATCTTATAGCGTTCTTTCCAACAGGACGTTTGAAAGAACGAAAGATAATCCAGGATATCTTTAACGCAATCGCACTGTTCCTTGCGCTTATAAATGGTAATTCGTCAATAGAAGATCGCGATATATCGTTTTTCAATATGACAAAAAATTCAATAAATCTTCTTAAAGCTGAAAGTGCGATAAATGAATCGGGAGGAGATGGAAGAAGTGGATGGGTTTTGCCTCCCTAATATTCTTATCGGGGATATTTTGGAAATGCAACCTGTGGAATAAGCAGGCAATATCAGCAGGCCTTCGACGTGCATATGGAAACGGGATCTAGAAGAGCGGGTATTCCGGGTTTCGTGAACGCTGCCGAACGATGCCGAGAGCCCAGGCGGGTTCGGTTCGAGTATCGGGCAATGGGGCGATCGATGCGCATTTGCCGTCATGTTCGTGGGTGGCGATCCCTTTCGCTACGAGCGCAAATCGATACCCTGTTCTCGGGAATGCAGGGCGCATGCGTGCCGGTGCGTCTTATTGAGCGCGCAAATTGACACACTTGGGAAATGCGCGATAATTAGAAAGGCTAGGCTGGTTCGACCAGCGAGCGGGAACTGTTTTTCATCCTGGGAGGGCGCAAGGCCCCTTGCGCGTAGGGGCGCGCATGTCCCGGGCTTGCATCCTGGAGCATGCTCCAGCAGATGGGAGGATTACGATGGCACTGATCGATTGTCCTGAGTGCACGCATAGGGTTTCTCACCTGGCGAAGGCTTGTCCTTCATGCGGTTTCCCTGTTGCGGACCACGTTCGAGGCGAGAACATGGGCATCGGCGACAAGGTAGAGTTCGGTCCCTATTCTTGGATCGTGCTGGAAAAGCGCGAAGGCAAGGCGCTCATCATCGCCGAAGACGTCCTGAGGCGTAACGGCGGTATCGAATTCATCCCGTACCATTCCGGATACGAAGCCGTCACCTGGGAGGATTGCTCCCTGCGCAAGTGGCTCAACTCTTCTTTCTTGGAGCGTTTCACCGCCGAGGAGCGCGGTCGCATCGTCCTGAGCTCCTTGAAGAACGATGACAATCCCAGCTTCGGCACCGAAGGCGGCGCGGATACCGAAGACAGGGTCTTCTGCCTTTCTATCGCCGAAGCGCACAACTTCATGAACGTAACCCAGCGCGGTGCTTCCGATTACTGGTGGCTCCGTTCTCCCGGCAGGTTCACCACCTTGGGAGCCGACGTTTACTCCGATGGTGGCGTGAACGAGAGCGGCTGGAGCGTCATCAGCGACGAATTGGGTGTTCGTCCCGCCTTGTGGCTGACCCTTCGTTAAGGTCCCCAAGAAACCAAGCGATTTTTACCCGCTGCAAGCTTTCTATTAGCCTGCAGCGGGTTTTTCCTTTCTTGCAGGCATTCGCCCCATTCGCGCGGATGCCAAGCCGTCTTTCGCCGCGGTTGCGTTGTGCCGTGCGTACGCTTCCTTTTCCACGCAGAGCCTTTGCGCTTAAGGTTTACAGCGGAGTGGGAGGGGATGGCTTCGAGATCTCTTCTGCAACAGATTAGGGCGTATCGTCGGATTGGCATCTTACGGAGATGAAAGGCCATTAACGGTGCCGGGCTATCGGGAATGGCCGCCTAGGCACTATACTGATTCAATCTGGTAATACTTGCGACGAAAGGGCAGGCGTCTCCAATGAAATCCTTGGTTGAGCTTCTGCAGAGCAATCCGTATCCTGGCCGCGGTATCGTGGTCGGCAAGAACAGCGTCTACTACTTCATCATGGGACGCAGCGAGAATAGCCGCAACCGAATCTTCTCGGTGACCGAAGACGGCATCCGCACCGAGGCCCATGATCCCGCAAAGCTGAGCGATCCCAGCTTGATCATCTACCATCCCGTCCGCCAGACCGAAGATGCCCTGATCGTCACCAACGGCGATCAGACCGATACCATCTGGAAGATGGGCGATTTCCGCGCTGCTCTGGCTACCCGCGAGTACGAGCCCGATGAGCCCAACTTCACCCCGCGTATTTCCGCGATCTTGTACAAGGATGGCTCCTTCGAGATGTCCATCCTGAAGCATCGCGATGGCCGCTGCATCCGCGAGTTCTTCAACTTCGAGGGCGTCGATGAGGGCAAGGCCTACTTCATCAGCACCTACCAGGGCGACGGCAACCCGCTGCCCACTTTCGCCGGCGAACCCATCGAAGTGGATATGCCCGCAGTCGAAGAGGTTTGGGCTGCACTGAACCAGGACAACAAGGTTTCCCTGTACTCCAACGTGAACGGGGAAGTGAAGATCTTCAACAAGAACCTCGGCGACTAAGGAGAGTCCAATGCAGGAATTCGAACTGAAATACGGCTGCAATCCTAACCAGAAGCCTTCCCGCATCTATATGCGCGATGGATCCGATCTGCCCATCACCGTGCTGAACGGGCGCCCCGGCTACATCAATTTCCTGGATGCGCTGAACTCCTGGCAGCTGGTCAAGGAGCTGAAGGAAGCAACCGGCCTGCCTGCAGCAGCAAGCTTCAAGCATGTTTCCCCCGCAGGCGTTGCCCTGGGTAAGCCGCTGACCGATCTGGAAAAGCAGATCTACTTCGTCGAGCCCGACCAGGAGCTCACCCCCGTTGCCTGCGCATATATCCGCGCCCGTGGTGCCGACCGCCTGTGCTCCTATGGCGACTGGGCTGCGGTAAGCGATATCTGCGATGCCACAACCGCCCAGTATCTTAAGGCAGAGGTTTCCGACGGCATCATCGCCCCCGGCTACACCGATGAGGCCCTCGAGATCCTGAAGACCAAGAAGAAGGGCAACTACAACGTCGTCCAGATCGACCCCGACTATGTTCCCGCCGATCAGGAATACAAGGACGTGTTCGGCATCACCTTCGAACAGGGCCACAACTTCTTCGAGATCAACGAGGCGCTGCTGGACAATATCGTGTCCCAGAACAAGGACCTGTCCCAGGATGCCAAGCATGACCTGCTGATTTCTCTGATCACCCTGAAGTACACCCAGTCCAATTCCGTGTGCTACGTCAAGGACGGCATGACCATCGGCGTCGGCGCCGGCCAGCAGAGCCGTATCCATTGCACCCGTCTGGCGGGCGACAAGGCCAATAACTGGTGGATGCGCCAGCACCCGAAGGTTCTGGGCCTGCAGTTCGTCGACGATATCCGCCGCCCCGCGCGCGACAATGCCATCGACGTGTACACCTCCGACGAGTATGAGGACGTACTGGCAGAGGGCGCATGGCAGCAGACCTTCAAGGTCAAGCCCGAAGTGCTGACCGCAGAGGAAAAGAAGGAATGGATCGCCAAGATGGACAACGTTTCCGTGGGCTCCGATGCCTTCTTCCCCTTCGGCGACAACATCGAGCGCGCCCGCAAGTCCGGCGTCCGCTATGTCGCAGAGCCCGGCGGCTCCATCCGCGACGACAATGTCATCGAGACCGCCGACAAGTACGACATGGTGCTGTGCTTCACCGGCATGCGCCTGTTCCATCACTAAGCCTGCCGCGCCTGAAGGGTGCGGAACAAGCTGGATTCTTACGCGGAAATCGGCTTGAGAGAACTTGCAAATGCCCCGGCCCTTCGGTCGGGGCATTTTGGCATTTTGGCGTGGATCTGATGTGCTATGATAAATGCATGCAAAATGCATGCATTATGAGAACGAGGAGAAAACCATGCCTGCATTGCAAGTGAGAGACATGCCCTCCGATCTGTACGATCAGATAAAAGTGGTTGCAAAACGGAATAGGCGCAGCATTTCGCAGCAAACAATCGAGCTTTTGGAAATCGCCCTGAATTGTGAAAGCGGGAATGCGGATTCTGGCTACACGAATGGTTTTTCCGAGTACGGTCACGATGCAGTTTCCTTGCTGTCGAGGGAAAAGTTGTTTCCAAGTGAGGCGGTGCTGCGCGAGCGTGCACGTGCGCGCAAGGCTCTTTTCGACTGGATTGAGAAGAATCCTCTTCCCGCTCCTCCAGGTTTTGATGATTCTGCGGCTTTTGTGAGGGAATGCCGAAACGAAAGGGAGCGTGAGCTCGATGATCGTGCTTGATTGCAGCGCTGCGATAGAGATAGTGCGCGATACTGCCATCGGAAAGACATTTTGCCGGCTTATAAAACCTGATGAATTGGTTGTTGCGCCAGCTTTGCTGAACGCAGAGTTTATCCATGCGATAGGAAAGTACGTTCGTGCGGGAACAGTGGGTATGAAAGAGGCAACCCAATATATTGGGAAGATTCCTCTTCTCGTCGATGAATTCGTCGACGATAGGCATTTAGCTGTGGAAGCTTTTCGAGAGTCTATGCATCTGGGTTTATCGTCATACGATGTCCTTTACTTCGTCTTGGCAAGGCGATTAGGGGCAACGCTGCTTTCCTTGGACAAACGACTGATAAACGCTTGCCTGGAAAGTGGTGTGGATTGCATTGTTCCCACGAGTCTTTGATCGATTAGAAGGCGCGGTTGTTCATCCGCATTAGAACAGCTGGATGATGCTGATGAACTGGAGCACGCTGCCGGCGAGCACGAACAGGTGCCAGATGAAATGCATGTAGGGTTTCTTGCCTCCTGCGGCATAGAACGCGATGCCGACCGTGTATGCGATGCCTCCCGCGAGCAGCCAGAGCAGGCTCGAGGCGTCGACGCTGGCGATGAGCGGCTTGATGCTGATGATGACCATCCAGCCCATGACAACGTACAGGGCCATGCTGATGCGCTTCACGGCTTTGGAACGCATATTCCAGATGTTCAGGCCGATGCCTATGGCCGCGATTGCCCATTGCAGGATCAAGATAACCAGGCCGAGGGGCGTGTCGTTGAGTGCCAGCAGGCAGAAGGGGGTGTAGCACCCCGCGATGAGCACGAAGATGGTGCTGTGGTCGAAGATGCGCATGACCCGTTTGGCGCGGCCGGGGTGGGTGAAGTGGTACGACGCGCTGAGCGAATAGAGCACGATAAGCGAGATACCGTAGATGAGGGCTGCGGCGATGCCTGCTCCCGAATGGTGGGATACGGCCTTGA
>SFII01000108.1 GCA_004555335.1 Coriobacteriaceae bacterium
CAGCGCCGCCCAAAAACAGGGTGAGCAGTCCCAGAAGCGATCCCATGGGGACGTCGCGCTTCTTGTTGCCCACTTCGTTGGCGGTCATGGCCGTGCCTTCGATGCCCAGGAAGAACCAGCAGCAGAACTGCAGGGATGCCATGATGCCCAAGGGCCCGTACGGAATGCCGTTGGTGATGGTCTTCAGCTGCTCGATGGATCCGCTCAGGTCGCCCAGGTTGTTGAAAACCAGGAGCATGATGACGCAGCCGAATGCGATAGCAGTGATGACGAAGTTCAAGGTGAGCGATGCATACGCGCCGTGGTAGTTGATATATGCCAGGGCAAGAAGGCTCAAGAGCATGAAAGGCAGAACCTGGATTCCCGGATTGATGGAGTTCAGGATCTGGCCTACGACGATGACGTCGCCCGCTTCCAGCATGGTGTATTCCAGCACCATCATCAATGCCACGTTGAATGCCGCCAAAGGACCCATGAGGAACTTCGACATACTGTACTGACCACCTGATTCGGGGATGACCAAGGCCATTTCGTTGGTCATCTTCACCACGAAGTAGTACATGATGATAACCAGGGGCACGCCGATAAGCGGCGCCATGGAACCACCCAGCTTGACCGCATAGTTCCAACCCATGAATTCGCCGACGAGGACGATACCCACGCCCAGCGCCCAAACGTGGACGGCGCTGAGCTTCTTGCCTACATTACTTTCCGCCATTGGCCTCAGCTCTTTCCTCGTTGCTCAGTTCCAGCTTCTTGCTTTCGCGTTCCACCGAAATGAAGTCCCTTAAAAGGGCGAAGGCCAGAATCGCGCACCCTGCCCAGGCGGCGATGTTCGCTATCGTTGCTATCACTGCTGATCACCCTTACCCAAGAAGCCCTCTTCCTGGAGCTGCCTCATCGATTCGTCCATGTCTTTAGTGCTTTTCACCGAAATGAACACGATCAGGCCAACAACCAGGCATGCGGCTAATACCATCTTCGCAATCAAAGCCGCGTCCAGGGCGTAAGGCCCCCCGATGACGTCGTTCCTTGAAAGCAGCATCGCCACGATTAGGACCACGAAACACAGGATCAGCTCGAAAGCGATATCGAAGACCAAGCCCGCCTTCGACTGCTGTTCATCGGAATTCATCGGCATCCCTCCTTTTCAGTTATCGATTCGTGCATTCCTCTTTTTGGCAACCTTTTGAAAGGCTTTTCCGTTGACGATGCCGGTGTTTGCAGCGAAAAGGATTCGCCTGGTCAACGGTCCAAAGAATGATTGAAGCACCGATTTCTTTTCGAAGGGGGTGCCCGGGGATGTTTAACCAGAACGCATGCAAGAATTAATCGGCTCGAATAGAGATTGAAATAAACCCGATTCCAGCCTTTAACCTAGGAGAAACCCGAAGAAAGAGAAACGGGCGTATTATTTAAGATTTGAGAAAAAGATGGAAACGACTCATCGAGCCGCGAGCCTTCGGATACCCTGCAGGCTCGATGCCTACGGATGCCAGTGCAACCGAATGTCAACGCATACGCATCCGCAAATCCAACAGACCGTTGTTCCCGTATACTGATGCCAACGAGACCCGAAAGGGGTATCCCTGTGCGAAAGGAATCGCCATGCTGATTACCACCACCGACGTCATTCCCGGCCGCGCCTACCAGCCCCTGGGGCTTGTCCGTGGCAATGTCGCCTACTGCAAGCATCTGGGACGCGACATCATGGCAAGCTTCAAGAACCTTGCCGGCGGCGAGATCAATTCCTACACCGATATGCTCAATGAGGCGCGCGATATCGCAGAAGCCCGCATGGTCGACCAGGCAGCCCGCCTGGGGGCCGACGCCATCGTGGGCATGCGTTTCATGAACGATACCGTCTGCGAGGGCACCATCGAGGTAATCGCCTACGGCACCGCCGTGAAACTGCAGTAGCAACTCGACCTTAAAGCCCGAATGCCCCTGGCCCCGCTATCGCTTCCCAACGGAAGCATAACGGGGCCTTCTCATGTCTGGGAAGTGCACCAGCGGAAGCGAATGTGATTTCACTTCGTTGTCGATATCCATATGGAAGCGAATCGGGCTTCGCTTCCATAACCGAGGTATTCTCGGAAGCAAAGCGCCGCTTTCTCCCCTGGATTGATGAACCACGGACCCATACGGGATAATCACCCTGTTCGATAGGCTGAAAATACCAGCACGGACGCACCCGGAAACAACCAAACGGACAAAGACCACCCGCCAAGCGCGCGAAGGAGGAACATGGAACTGTTGGCACCTGCCGGCGGCGAAGAGCAGCTGGATTACGCGATCCGATTCGGGGCAGACGCGGTCTACCTTGCCTGCGAGCGCTTCGGTATGAGGGCGCGCGCCACCAACTTCTCCATCCAGGACCTCCCCCGCGTCGTCGTGAAAGCCCACGATGCCGGCGTGAAGGTGCATCTCACCTGCAACGTCATGATGCATGCGGAAGACATCGCCCAACTGCCGCCTTTCCTGGAACAGGCGCAATCCGCGGGCGTCGACGCGCTCATCATAGGCGACCTGGGGGCGGCAGCGCTTGCCCGCAAGCACGCACCCGATGTGCAGCTGCACGTGAGCACCCAGGCAAGCGTCTGCAACGCGGAAACCGCGAAGGTCTGGCACAGCCTGGGAGCCAGCCGCATCGTCGCTGCGCGCGAGATGTCGCTTTGCGAGCTTGCCGCCCTGAAACGCGCGATGCCCCAGGGCATGGAGCTGGAGGCCTTCGCCCACGGCGCCATGTGCGTGGCCTATTCGGGACGCTGCCTGATCAGCGACTTTCTGAATGGACGCAGCGGCATCAGGGGTAATTGCGCGCAGTCATGCCGCTGGCAGTACGCGCTCATGGAATCCTGGAACCAGGGCAAGTTCTTCCCCGTGGAAGAGGACGGGAAATCCTCCTATATCCTGAACGCCGACGATCTGTGCATGCTCGAGCACCTGGACGAACTGCGCGAAGCCGGCATCGATTCCATCAAGATCGAGGGCCGCACCAAGAAGGCCTACTACGTGGCCTGCGTGGTCAACGCATACCGCCAGGTCCTGGACGGCGCGCCCGCAGCGCAGTTCATGCCCGAGCTGGAAAGCGTTTCGCACCGCCCCTATTCCACCGGCTTCTACTTCGGCCCCGCGCATCAAACCCCGCAGAACCTGGTGTACTTCCGCAACACCGTCTGGGCGGCCCAGGTATTGGATTCCGAGGCCGCCGAAGACGGCCTGTGGCGTATCCGCTTCAAATGCCGCGGCAAGTTCGCCCCCACCGATGCGCTCGAGCTGCTTTCCCCGCACATGCCGGTGCGCCCCGTGCGCATGACCCATCTGATGCACGACCCGCTCAGCCGCGCCGTGGTGCTGACCGATGGGGGTACCTCGGGCTGGAAACCGCGCCGGGAAGAGCCCTACGCAGTCGACATCGCCGACCATCCGGCCGAATACTACTTCGCCCTCATCGACCTTCCTGCAAAGCCCTACGACATCATCCGTGCCATCCCCGCTTCCTAGACGGCCGTCCTAAGCCAGCCGGTACCGCAAGCCGTGGAGTGGCGCCGTACACGGAAAAGGGCGATGACCTGCGCCATCGCCCCTGGTGAGTCGCTTATTCGCACTGGATGCCGAGCATGCGGCCCGGCTTGCCTTCCGCTAGCTGTCCTTATTCGAGCACAAAAGCAGGATGCCGGAAACCAAGCTGAAGAAGATGAGCATGCAGACGTCGAAGCCCACGGTATTGGGCTTGGTGCCCTTGTAGATGCCCCAGGAACGCACAGTCATGGGGATCATCCATGCAAGCGGGATAACCGCCCAGCAGCAGGCGATCAGGCAGACGATGCAGAAGATGAAGGCGATCAAACGCAGCGTGCGGTCGGTATCGGTCATGGGATACAGGGCGGCCGGCGTCGCTTCCTGATACGTAGGCTGGGTGTAGGTAGGCTGGACGTAGGCGGGCTGGCTGTATTCGGGCTGAGCCGCAACAGGTACCGGATCCACCCCATAGGAATCCAATTGGGGTTCGGGAGCAACAGGGGGCTGATACGAGGCGAAGATATCGTCCGTCGTCGTGGGCTGGACCACCGCTTCGGGTTCGGGTTCGACCGCGTCGGCAGCCCGCAGGGCCGCACCGCAGTTCGTGCAGAATTTCGCCTGATCCGCCATTTGAGCGCCACAGCTCGTGCAATACATCATTTCCCCTTTCGCGATAATTCAGAAGAATGCGCATTTCCTGCGCCCGTTTTCCGTTTGCCATGATACCGCGCAGAAAGCGTCATGTTGCTTGCAAACGGCGCGTCAGCTCATAAATACCGGCCCGACCGGGCTATTCCCCGTCCTTCGACTGGACGATCCCCTTCGCAAGGGCATACAGTCCCGCGAACAGCACCGCAGCCACCGGCCAGATGATCCACGTGCGCTCCCAAGACATGGTGCTGAAGCTCCACCACAGGTAGATTGCCACAACCAGGCACCAATAGCCGCCGGCAAGCGGGGCGAGCTTGCGGTCCGCCCGCTTGTTCGTCTTGGTGTAGTCGCCTTCCTGGAGCAGCATCTGGAAGCTTCCGTTGATGATGCCGCTGCGCACGATCATATACACGCCCACCGCGACCAACGCCAGGAGCACCGCAACCGTAAAGCACACGAAGGAATCGGGCAGGCCCAGCATCACCGCGAAGAACATGGGCACCACCGAAACGATACAGAACACGATACCCAGCGCAAGGCTCATGGAATACGTTCCCTCGAAAGCCTGCTTCCTCTCGCCCACCATCCCGGTAACGCCGTAGGCGGTCTCGAAGGGCTCGCGCTCGAAATGCTCGAAACGGCGGCCCCGCATCCCGCTCGTCACGAACAGGAAGACTGCCGCTGCAACCATCAGCAACAGCACGATCAT
>SFII01000109.1 GCA_004555335.1 Coriobacteriaceae bacterium
TTGAATCCACATCGACCAGCTGCCAAAGCCCGCAAGAGGAGGAATCAGTGCCAAGAGCAATGCTGCAAGCACTACGATGGGCGTATACACGCGGGCGAAGCGAGTGACGAAGTTCTCGGTGCGTGCCTTCTTCTCGCTCGCGTTTTCCACCAGTTCGAGAATGCGGGACACGGCAGACTGACCGTATTCCTTCGTCGCGCGCATTTCCAGCCTGCCAGTCAGATTGATGCATCCCGAAACCAGCTGGTCGCCTTCAGCAACTTGGCGCGGCACGGATTCGCCCGTGAGGGCAGACGTATCCAGGGCGGAAGAGCCGGCCAGCACCACGCCATCGAGCGGTACCCTATCGCCGGGGCGTACGAGCAGGCGATCCCCGACGGCAACTTCGGCGGGGTCGACTTCGATCGTTTCGCCTTCACGTATGACGAGGGCGAACTCAGGCGCGATGTCCATCATATCGGCGATAGAGCGGCGCGTTTTCCCGACGGCATACGATTGGAAGAACTCGCCTACCTGGTAGAACAGCATGACTGCCGCGCCCTCTTCGAAATGCTGTTCGGCATCGGGGAACAAAACGAGCGCGAAAGCACCTAAGGTGGCAACGGACATGAGGAAGTTCTCGTCCATCACGCGTCCGTTGAATATTCCGCGGAAACCCTTCTGCAGCACGTCGTAGCCCGCGATGAGATACGGAACGGTGAAGAGGACGAGCTCGACGAGAACCGCCCGGTCTCCCAGGATGGGCTCGAGGGGAAATACGCGGGTTGCCACCATGAGGGGAAGATAGATGGCAAGCGCGATCAATATGCGACGAAGCATGCGCTTCTGCTTCTTCGTCATCGGTTTCACTCCCTTTCTTGATTTGAAGCGCACCCGAGAAAGCACCGGACAACCGGCGCTTTCGGGTTGATATGCCTGCGGAAACGAAGCGGGGTCTATCGGACGATGACACAATCCTTCTCGAACTTGGATATAGCCTTCTGGGCGGCATCGATGATCGCATCGAATCGTTCGTCTTCGGCATCAAGCGTGAGCTTCTGGGTCATGAAGCTGATGTTCACGCTGTTCACGCCATCGATTTTCGAGATGGCATCCTGCATCTTCGCGGCGCAATTGGCGCATTCCAGGTCTTCCATCTTGAATACTTTGCGCATATTCGGATCCTTTCGAGTGTGTCTTAACGTATGAACATATTTCTATCCGTTCATATGTACTACGCACTGGAAGGACTGTCAACCGATTTAATGGTTCTTTCGTATTGTGGTCCGATTGCCTTATCAAAGCAGGAAGGAAAAGCATTTGCACTGCTAATATTGTCGCCAGAGCATCGACGTGGAACGAGCCGCATTGGCTACGCCAGAGATAATGCTGGCGATAAGCAAGATTTCGCACATAGGCAACACCCCCGATCCTGCTAAATAGAAATCCGGCTGACATGAATGCACTGTCCGTAGTCGGATATCGGGGTGAAGGAATCCGATGTCCTGCAGAAGAAAAAGAAGCAAAAGCGAACGCCGAAAAGGACATCGATCAACTGTTCAAGGTCTCCCTAGGTGATGAATATAACGTTGTAATCGAATGGAGGAGTGCGGAATAGCTTTGCAGACAACCGGTCGTTAACGAGGATTATTATGAAGCGACTGCAGGTTTTACATCTTCATTCTGTCAATACTAAAGGGAGCCGGGGTAATCCCGGCTCCCTTTTTGGTTCGTATTGAAGAACGATGGCGCTTACAGGCGTTCTGCGATTTCGGTGCCGATCTTATCCAGGAAGTCTTCCAGGCTGCTCTGGACGGTTTCGTTGGAACGGTCGCGGACGCTGATATAACCGCCATCGCGTTCCTGTTCGCCCAGAATGAGCATGTAGGGCACGCGCTCGACGCCGCGGGCTTCGCGGATCTTGTAACCGATCTTCTCGTCGCGCTCGTCGACGACAACGCGTACGCCGGCTTCTTCCAGCTTTGCGCCGATTTCCTTGGCGTACTCGCGGGTCTTTTCGGAAACGGGCAGGACCTTGACCTGGACGGGAGCCAGCCAGGTTGGGAACTTGCCTGCGAAGTGCTCGGTCAGGATGCCGATGAAGCGCTCGATTGATCCGAAGCAGACGCGATGGATCATGATGGGGCGCTTGCGCTCGCCGTCGGCGTCCATGAATTCCAGGTCGAAGTTCTGGGGCATCTGGAAGTCCAGCTGGATGGTGCCGCACTGCCAGGTGCGACCAAGGCAGTCGCGCAGATGGAAGTCGATCTTGGGGCCGTAAAATGCGCCGTCGCCTTCGTTGACGGTGTATTCAAGGCCCATGCGTTCAAGAGCGGTGCGCAGACCGTTGGTCGCTGCCTCCCAATCCTCGTCGGAACCCATGGAGTCTTCGGGGCGGGTGGACAGCTCGATGAAGTAATCGAAGCCGAATTTGCTGTACACCTGGTCGATCAGGTTAACGACACCCTGGATTTCATCGGCGATCTGGTCGGGGCGCATGAAGATGTGCGCATCGTCCTGGGTGAAGGCGCGGACGCGGAACAAGCCGTGCAGGGCGCCGCGCATTTCGTGGCGGTGCACCAGGCCCAATTCGCCGACTCGCATGGGCAGTTCGCGATAGCTGTGGGGCTTGGATGCGTACACCAGCACGCCGCCGGGGCAGTTCATGGGCTTAACGCAGAACTCTTCCTCATCGATGGAGGTGGAGTACATGTTGTCCTTGTAATGGTCCCAGTGGCCGCTGGTTTCCCACAGATGGCGGTTCATGATGAGCGGGGTCTTTACTTCGACGTAGCCCGCCTCGCGATGGATTTCATGCCAGTATTCCAGCAGTGCGTTGTACACTTCCATGCCGCGGGGCAGGAAGAAGGGGAAGCCGGGGGCTTCGTCGCGGAGCATGAACAGGTCCATTTCGCGGCCGATCTTGCGATGGTCGCGCTTTGCGGCCTCTTCCTGCAGGCGCTCGTACTCGGCAAGTTCTTCCTTGGTGGGGAAGGCGATGCCGTTGATGCGGGTGAGCATCTTGTTGTCCTTGTTGGCCTTCCAATACGCGCCGGAGATGGTGGTCAGCTTAAATGCCTTCAGGGCCTTGGTGTACAGAAGGTGGGGACCGACGCACATATCGATGTATTCACCCTGCTGGAAGAAGGTGATGCGCGAATCTTCGGGCAGGTCGCCGATATGCTCGACCTTGTAGCTTTCCTTGCGCTCTTCCATGAGGGCGATTGCCTCTGCACGGGGCAACTCGAAGGTGGAGAACTTCAGGTTCTCTTTGCAGATCTTCTTCATTTCCGCTTCGATTGCGGGGAGGTCTTCTTCGGAAAGCTTGGTATCGCCGAGGTCGATGTCATAGTAGAAGCCGTTTTCGGTGGCGGGGCCGTATCCGAAATCGGCATGCGGGTACAGGCGCTTGACCGCTTGCGCCAGGATGTGCGCGGCGGAGTGGCGAAGAACATGGATTTCTTCTTCTGCAGGGCACTCCTCGACGCGGCCATCGTTGTAGAGAACCTTCATTGGTACACCTCTTTTGCGATTGCTAGCTATGAACATACATACGGTATTGCATTCTATCACGGTTCGTGCGGGCGCCTCTTCACAGCTTTCCGTCTGCGCAGCGAGTCCACGGAAGAAGCGGGATGCATCAGCGCGCGGTGACGGTGTTCCATATGCGCGGCACATGGGCCGGTGCATTGCATATGCGATACCGGGTTCCGGCGTGTTTCCGCGAAGCCCTTCGCCCAGGGGCGGCTGGCCGGGAGATGAGCGCGAAACGCTTCTCCCGGCTGCGGCTGCGGTAGCGGGTCCCTTCGGCTCCTAGCGCATGCGCGAATACAGCTTGAGCGCGGTTTTGGTAAGCGGGGGTTGCAGGCGCCTGGATACGGCGGACATCTGGGTGGGGATGTCGATCTTCTGCGGGCAATGCTTCGCGCACTTGCCGCACTTGATGCAGTCCGTGGCATAGTGCGGGTCGTTGCCCATGGCCCCGCAGCTTGTGAAGTAGCCGAACACGCCCTGGAACCAGCTGGTGGAATACGAGTTGTTGTAACAGGAGAACAGGGCGGGGATGTTGATTCCCTTCGGGCAGGGCATGCAGTAGTTGCACCCCGTGCAGGGGATGCGGTAGCTTTCGCGGAAGATTTCCAGCACCTGGTCGTAGAGCTTGCGGTCCCGATCCCCCATCATGCCGGGTGCGGCCTCGTCGGCGGTTCGCAGGTTCTCTTCCAGCTGTTGCATGGCGTTCATTCCCGAAAGCAGCATGGTGACTTCGGGTTGGTTCCAGATCCAGCGCAGGGCACCGCGCACCGATGCCGCGACAGGTTGCCCTCCGAAGCGTTCGGCGAACAGGTCCTGTGCCTTCTTCGGCAGGGAATCAGCCAGCTTGCCGCCCAGAAGCGGTTCCATGATGAACACGGGGATGCCGCGCTGGGCCGCCATCGCCAAGCCCTCGACGCCGGCTTGGTAGTGCTCGTTGGCGTAGTTGTACTGGATCTGCACGAAATCCCAGTCGTAGGCATCGATGAGCTTGGTGAATTCATCGAGCGATCCGTGGAAGGAAAAACCCAGGCTGCGTATGGCCCCCGATTCCTTCTTGCGGGCGATCCAGTCTTCGATCCCCAACGAGAGCAGGTTTTCCCACTGGGAATACGAGGTGACGTTGTGTATCAGGTAATAGTCGACGTATCCGGTTTGGAGGCGTTTGAGGGATATGCCGAAGAAACGGTCCAGATCCTCGGGTTTCCTGCAGTTGTACTGGGGCAGCTTGGTGGCAACGAACATGCGCTCCCGGATGCCGTTGCGTTGCATGATGCGGCCGAGCACTTCTTCGCTGCCAGGGTAGAGGTAAGCGGTGTCGAAGTAGTTCACCCCGCCTTCGAGTGCGCGCAATATCAGACTTTCGGAGGCTTT
>SFII01000110.1 GCA_004555335.1 Coriobacteriaceae bacterium
GCGACGGCGACGATGATGACGATGACGATGACGGCGATGACGACGGCGACGGCGACGGCGATGACGACGGCGACGACGACGGCGACGATGACGGCGACGATGACGGCGATGACGACGACGGCGACGATGACGACGGCGACGACGACGGCGACGGCGATGACGGCGACGACGGCGATGACGGCGACGGCGACGATGATGACGATGACGATGACGGCGATGACGACGGCGACGGCGACGGCGATGACGGCGGCGACGGCGACGGCGACGGCGACGGCGGCGACGGCGACGGCGATGACGACGACGACGGCGATGACGACGGCGATGACGACGGCGATCCCAAGGATCCCACCAACCCTGACGATCCCAACGCCACCCCTGATAGCGAAGACGACCCCAACAAGACCCCCGAAGGCGACGGCAATGACGGCGACGAGGGAGACAAGACCCCTCAGTCTGAAGACGACGGCAAGACCGAACCCAAGCCCTTGGTAGAGAAGGCGAAGGTCGCTCCCAACAAGCTCGTCCAGACCGGTGACGAAACCTCCGTGGCAGGATTCAGCCTGGTAGCGCTCATCAGCGCAGCCGCTGCAGCCCTCGGCTTCCGCAAGCGCAACAGCAACGACTTCTAATCGAAGCGATCGTGCGACAGGGAATCGAAGATTCTGGCTAACAATTCGAACCAACGAAGGACCCGGAACTATCACCGTTTCGGGTCTTTTTCTATCCAAAGACAATATGCAGAAGCGCGCTGCGCAAAGACCCAAGGCCCTAGGGAGGCCAGACTAGGCCCAAGCAAACAAACGACAGACCACGTTCATGACGCCATCCCGCAGACGCTGGAATAGAATGGGCTTCCAGCAAAACATCGACCCATTGCAAGGAACCATATGAACATCCAGATTTTCGGCACCAAGAAAAGCTCCGACACCCGCAAGGCCGAACGCTACTTCAAAGAACGTCGAATCAAGTTCCAGTACATCGACCTCAAGGAAAAGGGGATGAGCAAGGGCGAGTTCACCTCCGTCGCCCGCGTGGTGGGCGGCGCCGACACGATGATCGACTGGGATGCGAAGGATCAGGACCTGCTGGCGCTGATGAGGTATCTGGGAGACGATGCCCGAGCGGAAAAGCTGCTGGAAAACCAACATGTGATGAAGATGCCCGTGGTCCGCAACGGCAAGCAGGCCACCCTGGGATACGCTCCCGATGTTTGGAAGGGTTGGGAGTAGGAAGGAAGGAAACAGATCCCTTGTCGCCTCTGGGCTTAAAGGAATCTTTCCCCTTCCAGTGCATGGATCGGATAGAGCGACGACCCATTGATCGTGAGCAACAGCAACGCCTTCCATTCGAGGGAGGCGTTGTTTCGTCTATTGCAGTATTGCTGCTTCGTTGCGGCCGCGTGCCTACAGCTTCCTGAAGCGCTCGTAGCGCTGGGCGCGGATTTCTTCGGGCGAAAGCGCGGAGAGCTCTTCCAGACTGCGCTCCACGAAATCCCGCACTGCCGCAACCGCCTGATCGGGATTTTCGTGTGCCGGGCCCACCCCTTCGGGCAGCACCTCTTCCACGATACCCATCGCGCAGGCCTCGTCCGCGCTCATCTTCATCACAGCCGCAGCTTCGGCCGCACGGCTGCGATCCTTCCACAGGATGGATGCGAAGCCTTCGGGGGAAAGCACGGAATACACCGCGTGCTTCTGCATGGCCACGCGGTTGCCCATGGCGAGCGCGAGCGCTCCGCCCGAACCGCCTTCGCCCAGGACAACGCTCACGATAGGCACGGAAAGCCCCGCCTGGGCCACCAGATTGTCCGCGATGGCATTGCCCTGCCCGCGCTCTTCGGCCTCCATGCCGCAGAAGGCACCCTGCGTGTCGACCAGGCACACGACCGGACGGCCGAACTTTTCCGCCTGACGCATCAGGCGCAAGGCCTTGCGATAGCCCTCGGGCTGCGGGCAGCCGAAATTGCGTGCGATGCGCTGGTTCAGATCGGCGCCCTTTTCCTGGGCGATCACCGTCACCGGGGTCGAGCCGATCCAGCCCAGTCCGGCAACGATCGCCCCATTATCGGCGAACATGCGGTCTCCGTGCAGCTCCACGAAGTCATCGACCATGCGGTCGATGTAGTACATGGACGTGGGCCTGTGCACGTTACGGGCAAGCATCACGCTCTCCCATGCGGCGTTGCCCTGCGCGTCCTTCGGGAACGCGGGCTTCACCCCGGGAATGTCCGCCACGCCGCGCTTGCGAAGCGCGCGAGCCACGCTTCGGCTTTCGTCGCCGTCGATGCTGTCGATGACGATACGGCCCTTCCAGCCCACCTTCGCCACCGCCTTCGCTGCACGGGAAAGCAAGCTGGGCTTCTTCACGGAGATATGGGGGAACATATCGAATGGAACAGCCGTCCCTTCGCCGGAATCGCCCTGCACCCGATCAACGGCTCCATCTTCTTCCGTCCGCTCGCTTTCCGGAGCGCATGCATCCACCACATGGATCTTCACCAGGTTCGCAAGGACCCCGCGCAAATCCGTGCGCTCGACGATTGCATCGATGAGCCCATGCTCGAGGCAGAATTCCGCCGTCTGGAAGCTTTCAGGCAAAGTTTGCTTGATGGTGTCTTGGATGACACGTCGGCCGGCGAAGCCGATGAGCGCATGCGGCTCGGATATGATCACGTCGCCCTGCATGGCGAACGATGCCGTCACGCCGCCCGTGGTGGGATCGCAGATGACGCTGAAATACGGCAGGCCGGCAGCCCCATGCTGCTCGATCGCCGCGCTCACCTTGGCCATCTGCATGAGCGATACCAGCCCCTCCTGCATGCGGGCGCCGCCCGAGCAGGTGAAGATGATGAGCGGCAGGCCCATCTTGGTGGCGCGTTCCACGGTTCGTGCGATCTTCTCACCCACCACGTAGCCCATGGAGCCCATCATGAATGCAGCCTCCATCACGGCAACCGTCACGGGGATGCCGTCCAATTCCGCCAAGCCGCAACGCACGCCCTCGGTGCAGCCGCTCTTCATGCGGGCGCGTTTGATCATCTGGTCGAACCCGGGAAAGTCCAGCGGGTCGCGCTCTTCCACGTCGGTGTCCCATTCGGTAAAGCTATCCTCGTCGAAGACCAGGCGGATGCGCTCGTCCGAACCCAGACGGTACAGGCTGCCGCATTCTGGGCAGACGCCGCCATCGGATCGGATATCGCGCACGTTGCTGGTGATACGGCACTTGGGGCACTGGCGCCACACGGGATCAGATGCCGTATCCTGAACGGGCTCGCACAGCAGCCAATGCCCGTAATCCTTGCTATGGGGAAGCGCCGCCAGCACGATCGCACCCAGCTTGGCCGCCTCCAGCGCCAGAAGCGCGCTTTGCGCCAGAGGGGATTCGGGATCGGCGACCAGCAGCGCATCGGCCTTACAGGATTCGCAGGCTTTGAGCACGGCATATTCGTTTGCGAACAGGCGCTTGTCGAATTGGGCGGCAATCACCGCCACCTGGGCAGAACCCGAACAGGAAAAGCCGCGCAGCTTATCTTCGGTACCCGTTACCCAGATATCGCCGATCTGCGCATGCGCGCAGGCCTTGACCGCGCCCTTCATAGCATTGCCGTAGCCCACCACGAGAACGCGTCCGCCGCCCACTCCCGCCAGGTTGGACAGGCTGTAGACCACGCGCGCCATATCCTTGCACTGCGCTTCGCTTGCAGGAACCGGGATGTTGGAAGCCATGGCTACTCTCCGTCCAGGATATATTTCTGGGTCGCCTGCGCGCAGACAGCCATCTTGCCATCTTCGCCGGGCTTGCTCGCCACCACCTCGGCCACGCACATCAGGCTGCCGCGACGGGTGATCTTCGCTTCCAAGGTCAGCGTATCGCCGGGCAGCACCTGCGTGCGGAACTTGGCCTTATCGATGCCCACCAGGAAGCCGATACGCCCCTGCATGGACGGATCGGTCATGAGGCAGCAGCAGGCCGCCTGGGCGAGCGCTTCCATGATGATGACGCCCGGAAGCACGGGCTTGGTGGGAAAATGGCCCTTGAACAGGGGCAATTCCGGATCTACGTCAAGCTGCGCCACGATGGATTCGCCAGGCTGGCATTCCAAGATGCGGCTCACCCACACGAAGGGATCCCTATGGGGGAGCAGTGCCAGCACGCCTTCGCGCTCGCAGGGGAACTCGATTGCAGTCATCGCGCATTCCTCCTATGCGGAAAACGGGGAAATCGCCACGGTGGCGTTATGTCCGCCGAAGCCCAGCGAATTGGATAGGGCCACCTTCTGGGGGTAATCCAGCACCGGCTTGTTGGAAACCAGCACAGGGCATTCCGGGTCGGGGGTTTCGAAGCCCACGGTGGGGGGCACGACGCTGTTGGCGACGGAAAGCGCCGTCACGATGGCCTCGATTGCGCCTGCCGCACCGAGCATATGGCCCACGCAGCCCTTCACGGAAACCACGGGTACCTTCGCCGCGGCCTGCTCGCCGCCCATGAGGCCGATAAGGGCAGCGGATTCCATGGCGTCGTTGGGATGGGTGGAAGTGCCATGCGCATTCATGTGGCCCAGATCGGCGGGGGTGAAGCCGCCTTCCTGCAGCGCCTGCAGCATGGCGCGGGTCGCACCCTCGCCCGAGGGATTGGGGGAGGTCATGTGGTAGGCATCACCGGTCGATCCGAAACCGGTGATCTCGGCGATGATATTGGCACCGCGCGCCTGGGCATGCTCCAGGGATTCCAGCACGAGCGCTCCCGCACCCTCGCCGGGAACGAAGCCGGAGCGGTTCAGGTCGAAGGGCATAGAAGCCCTCTTGGGGTCTCCGGACTTGGTGATGGCGCCCAGGTTGCCGAAGCCGATGATGGAAAGCGGGCTCAACGATTCCTCGG
>SFII01000111.1 GCA_004555335.1 Coriobacteriaceae bacterium
CGCATCTTCACCAGCCTTCTGAGCGACAAGGTTTTCGCAGGGCTTGCCGCCTACGTTGACGACGGTGTTTTCACGCAGGCGGGCATCGACAAGGCGATCAAAGTGCTGAAAGGCCATTTGAAGCGCTCGAAATACTACAAATGCAAGAAGATGGAAGTGATCGCCACCGCGGTGCTGCGTAACTGCTCGAACCGCGACGATGCCGTGCGCCAGATCTCCAAGGAATGCAATATCCCCATCCGCGTCCTTTCCGAATACGAGGAAGCCTATCTGGGCTTCGTGGGAGCAAGCAGCGCCGAAAGCATCGGCAACGGCACGCTTCTGGACATCGGAGGCGGATCGACCGAGCTCACCCGGGTGCTGGAAGGCTATCCCCGCACTAGCGTGAGCCTGCCGCAAGGGTCGCTTTCTTCGTTCAGCATGTATGTGGAAGGCGTCTTCCCCAGCGAAGCGGAGATGAAGACCATCCGCGCAGAGATGCGCAAGCAGTGCGAGGCGCTTCCTTCGAGCAGGATATTCCGCACCGATTCCTTCTTCGGGATCGGCGGCAGCATCCGCGGAGCCGCAAAGGTGCTGCAGCAGATGGACAAGCTGAAGAAACGGCCCGATCGCATCACCCACGACGACCTGTGGCGCATCTGCGACTTAAGCCTGACAAACCCCAACGCCTTCGTCCACATCGCAGCAGCCGCGGTACCCGAACGCATCCACACCATCATCCCCGGTTGCCTGATCGCCCTCGAACTGATGGAATTGATGAACGCCAGTCACATCGAAATCTGCAAGCGCGGCTTGCGCGAAGGATATCTGCTCGAATACCTGCTGAAGGGATAAAACGGCCCTCGATCAGCTACACACTCGCACCGAAACCGATCGACTCCACGGCGGACACCAGCGCCTGCACATCGGCGTTGCCCGAAACCACGGCGCTTCCCTCTTCCAGGGACACCTCCGCCTTGAGCACGCCATCCACTGCCTCGAGGGCATCCTTCACACGGGCGACGCACTTGGGGCAGTGCATCCCCTCGACCTGTATCTTCATTTCCGGCTTGATATCGAAAAGCATCTCTTGCTTCCTTTCCTATCCTCGGCCCGCTTCCAGCAACAGCTTCGCCGAAGACGGGCATCAACCCTGCGGCACGCGCGTGCGGACACAGTCGCAATCGGATGCCTGCACAGGCATCCTAGCCCTTCCACCTGCGCAAACGCAAGGCGTTGCACACCACGCAGATGCTCGAGCAGCTCATCGCCGCGGCGGCGATCATGGGATTGAGCGAAATTCCCAACGGTGCCAGCACCCCTGCCGCAACGGGAATGCAGATGACGTTGTAGATGAGCGCCCAGAACAGATTCTGCTTGATATTGCGCAAGGTCGCGCGGCTGAGCCCGATTGCCGCTGCCACATCGTTCAAATCGCTGCGCATGAGCACCATGTCGGCGCTTTCCATGGCGATATCGGTCCCAGCTCCGATGGCGATGCCCACGTCCGCACGGGCAAGAGCGGGGGCGTCGTTGACGCCGTCACCCACCATGGCCACTTTCCCCCGGGCTTGGATCCTGCGAACTTCGGCCTCCTTTTCCTGCGGCTTCACCCCAGCGCGCACGTCATCGACCTTCACCTGGGCAGCAACCGCATTCGCGGTGACCCGGTTGTCGCCGGTCAGCATCACGGTTTCGATTCCCATCGCCTTCAACTTGCCGATAGCTTGCGCGCTGCCCGGCTTCACCGTATCGGCAAGCGCCACCAACCCGGCAAGTTGGCCGCCATATGCAATGAACAGCGGAGTCTTGCCTTCCTGCGCGAAACCTTCGGCCTTTTCGCCGAAAGCCCCCAGCGAAACCCCCTGCTCGTCCATGAGCGCGGCATTACCCGCCAGGGCCTGCGCTCCTGCAAAACGGGCGGAGATCCCGCGTCCCTGGATCTGCTGGAAGCCTTGAACCGCCAACTGCTCGATGCCCCTTTCGCGCGCATATTCGCACATCGCCCTCCCCAGCGGGTGCTCGCTTTTCGCTTCCAGGGCAAGCATCAGCATGAGCAGCTCCTCTTCCTGCACGCCCTGCGCCGCGACAAGATCGGTCACCTGGGGGCGTCCCTGAGTGATGGTTCCCGTCTTATCGAGCACAACGGTTGCGATATCATGCGCGTTTTCCAGCGACAGCGCATCTTTGATGAGGATGCCGCGCTTGGCACCACGGCCCATACCGACCATGATGGCGGTGGGAGTGGCAAGGCCCATCGCGCAGGGGCAGCTCACCACCAATACGGAAATCGCATGATTGAGCGCAAGGCCGAAGTCGCCTTCACCAATCACCATCCATATGGCGAAGACCACCACCGCAACCGCGATGACTGCGGGGACGAAAACCGCGCTGATGCGGTCGGCTACACGCTGGATGGGCGGCTTGGTGCCGGTCGCGCCATCTACCAGCTTGATGATCTGAGCGAGCGCGGTTTCTTCACCCACTTTCTGCGCTTCCATGGTGAAGTACCCGCCCGCACATACCGTTGCACCGGTGACGGCATCGCCGGCACCCTTATCCGCAGGGATGCTCTCGCCCGTAATCGCGGACTCGTCGATACTCGCCTGCCCTTCGCGGATCACGCCATCGGCGGGAACCGCCTGACCTGCACGCACTTCCAACACATCCCCCGGCATCAGCCGGGAAACGTCCACCTCCTCGAAGCTCCCATCGTCGCAGAGACGATGGGCAGTCTTGGGAGCCAGATCCATCAGGCTCGTCACTGCGTCGGTCGTGCGCCGCTTTGCGCGGGCTTCGAAGTACTTGCCCAAGGTGATGAGCGCCAGGATCACTCCCGCACCCTCGAAGTACAGGTCCATCATGGCCTCATGGGCAAGCTGGATATCGCCTGCACCCAAAGCCATTCCCATCCTGTACAATCCGGCAACACTGTAGATCGTGCTCGCTGCCGAGCCCAGGGCGACAAGCGTGTCCATGGTCGGGGTCCCATGCGCTAGCGCCTTGAAACCTGCGGTGAAGTAACGATGATTCACCGCGATAACCGGCAGAAGCAAAAGGAATTGCGTCAGCGCGAAGGTCATCATGGATTCATGGCCCAAGAAGAACGAAGGCAGGGGCCAGCCCAGCATATGTCCCATGCTCAGATAGAACAGGGGGATGGCGAAGATGAAGCTCACAATAAGGCGCATCTTGACCCGCTTCGCCTCAAGCGCGGCGATGTTCTCGGCCGCTTTACCGTCGCGTTGCTGCGCATCCTGAAGGTCACGATTTTCGCCACCGGATACCTGGGCACCGTATCCTGCAGCCTCGACTGCGTCGATTACCGCAGAAACGGTTTCTTCCCTTCCGTCGTATTCCAACTGCATGCTGTTCTTCAGCAGATTCACGGCAACCGAAGATACCCCCGATACCCCTGATGCCGCCTTCTCGACACGTGCGCTGCAGGTCGCACAGGTCATGCCGGAAATCTGGAAACCCACGTTCGCCAAAACGTCTCCCCCGCCTTCCTATCGCATGAATCGCTTGATCAGGCCCAGAGCCTCTTCCACCACCTGGTCGTTGCCCTGGCGGATCTGCTCGACCACACAAGTTTCCATGTGGTTTTTCAGGACAAGCTCGCTCACCTTGCGAACGGCGCTTTCCGCTGCGGAAAGCTGCACCAGCACATCCCCACAGTAACGATTGTCGTCAATCATCGTTTTTATGCCGTTGAGCTGGCCGATTGCCCTGTTCAGGCGTTTCTGCAGATCTGCTTGGAAAGCGTCATCACGAGGCGTTTGCTTATGCCTGCACGTGCATTGTCCGCTCATTTTCCGCTCCTATCTGAAAGGGACTGCAGGGTAGACGGAAAGGCCCCCATTCACCGCAGCGGCCATTCACCCCGTGCGGATGCGCGAATACGCCGAATGTCGCCAGCGACCGAACGCAAGAATCGCCAAGACCAGGCATGCCCGCAGGCATTCGAGCCCCATCCATCAGCTGTAAGGCCTTCTTTGATCACGATGCATATATACCCCATGGGGGTATGTTCTATACAGAGGAAAACCCAATATTCAAACAGACCCCATACGGGAATTGGAAGCATAGCTGCCTCGAAGATGCCCTTGAAAAGATCGAGCAAATAAAAAGAGTCCCTTTCGGGACTCTTAGAATTCTGGCTCCCCGGGTAGGACTCGAACCTACAACCCTTCGGTTAACAGCCGAATGCTCTGCCATTGAGCTACCGAGGAATTCGGTGCGCCTTCTTAGCGCAAGACAGTATTATACACATCTTGGCTTGCCCCGCAAGTGCCAATTACGAGCTTTTCCGAATTTCTTTCGACAGGCTGCAAAGAAGCAGAGCCAGCCAACCCAAAACCCCTGCTCGCATGATCAATGCGCAAGCAACACCATCGAAAAGGAATACCGCATATGAGTGGCATTATGGCAAAAAGACACACTGATGCGTTATACTTGCTTGCGCATAAGGGCCCATAGCTCAACGGTGGAGCAGGGGACTCATAATCCTTTGGTTCTCGGTTCGAATCCGGGTGGGCCCACCAACAACCAACAGTATGCGATCAGCTTTTCTGGTCGCATTGTTATTTAACGAGGAAGACGCATATGCAGAATGCTACCAGGCGTGCTGAGAGAGCCTCTGAGCCCTATTTTGGCTTGCAGTCGGAATCTAAGATTGAATTGGCTGTACCGAGCGTTTTCGACCATTGTGGTGGTATTAGCATTGCTGGCAAAGTCCTTCGTTCCCTCTTGTTCTCCACCGACGTTGTCGTCATCCGAAACTGCAATGCAGATGCCGTTTTGTGTGTTTACCCTTTTATGTGTCAGGCTTCCATTAATGACGCATTGATCAAGGTGTCTGA
>SFII01000112.1 GCA_004555335.1 Coriobacteriaceae bacterium
CAATGTATTCGGGCTTTTCGAATTCAAGCTTGCCCACAATACGGGAGCTGCTTGGAGTATTTTCAGCAACTCGACATTGGCCCTAGGGGTATTCAGCCTGGTGGTTTGCGCGCTCCTGCTTGCGTATCTGTTCGTGTACAAGAAGGGGAGCGCCAACCTGCTCGAGCTGTGCGGGTCGGCATTGGTGTTTGCCGGGGGAATAGGCAATGCGATCGACCGCTTTGCATTCGGGTATGTCGTCGATTTCATCAACACCACCTTCATGAGCTTCCCGATATTCAATGTTGCCGACATAGGCGTGACCTGCGGGGTGGTCCTGTTCCTGGCGGGAACCTTCATTTCTCTATCCGAATCAGAAAACAAGGAAAGCGAGGATAATCCAAACGATGCCTAGGTCCTTAATGGTCTCGGTCGATACCGACTCGCAGGGAATGCGCCTCGATGCGTTTTTGGCGAAGGCGGGTTGCTATGCAAGTCGCAGCAACGCCGCAAAACATATCGAAGCGGAAAAGGTTTTCCTGAACGGGAAGGTGGCTTCTAAGAAGACTTCGGTTTCCGAAGGGGATACCGTGGTATACGAAGAGGCGGAAGAGGTCAGCCGCATCCCCATGCTGGGGGAGCCCATCGATTTGGATATCCGCTACGAAGACCCGTACATGATGGTGGTGAGCAAGCAGGCCGGTTTGTGCGTGCACCCTTCCGAAGGCCATTACGGCACCACCCTGGTAAACGGTCTGATTTATAAGTACGGACGCGAAAACCTTGCCCATGTGCAGGGGGATGACCGTCCGGGCATCGTGCATCGCCTGGATATGGAAACAAGCGGTCTCATGATGTGCGCGAAAGATGACGAAACGGGTAACCGCCTGCAGGACATGATCCGCCTGCGCACGGTCGACCGCCGCTACCTCACCTTGGTGCATGGGAATATCGCGCATGATACCGGCATGATCGACGAGCCCATCGCCCGAAGCGAAGGAAATAGGCTGCGCATGGCGGTTTCCGACAGGCCCGGTGCGCGCAGCGCGGTAACCACCTTCAAGGTGCTCGAGCGCTTCGAGGCGGGACGCTTCGACGAGGGTTATTCCCTGTTGGAATGCAAGCTGTACACGGGCAGGACCCATCAGATCCGCGTGCATATGAAGCATATCCACCACTGCTGCGTGGGCGATCCCATGTACCGTTCCGGTTCGGAAAAGGCCCAGATGGGCCTGAAACGCCAATTCCTGCATTCCTATTCGTTGGAATTCGAGCATCCCGTGTATGGTGAAATCGTCAGCTTGGTGGACGCGCTTCCTTCCGAATTGCAGAACGTGCTGGATTCGCTCGCCGACAGGAGCATGGGGCGCACCCCCATGGGCGAATTGGTATTCGAGGAACTGAAGTACGCTCAGCGCCAGCCTGAGTGGCTTTCGATGATGTAGGGCTTCCAGGCGGCTGCTTGCAAGCATGCCGTCCTTGAAAGGGGAGTGTTCATGGAACAGCAGAAGACGGTGCTCTTGGGGGTTACGGGATGCATCGCTGCATATAAGGCCTGCGAGATCCTGCGCCTGCTCCAGAAGGCGGGCGTCCGTGTTCGCGTGGTGATGACCGAGGCTGCGACCAAGTTCGTGGGACCGTCCACCTTCGAGGGCCTGACCCACGAGCGTGTGCTTTCCTCCTTCTTCGGCGAAGGTGATGACCCCATCCCGCATATCAACCTTGCGCACGAAGCCGACCTGTTCCTGATCGCCCCCTGCACGGCGAACACGCTTGCCAAGCTTGCCATGGGCGTTGCCGACAATCTGCTGACCAGTGCGGCGCTTGCCTGCACCGCGCCGGTGATGGTGGCGCCTGCAGCCAATGTGAACATGTACTGCCATCCTGCTACCCAGGCGAACATCCAGACCCTGCGCGACCGCGGCGTGAAGGTGATCGAGGCCGATTCGGGATACCTTGCCTGCGGCGATGAGGGTAAGGGCCGTCTTGCCGAGCCGCAGGAAATCGTCGACGAGGTTCTGCGTCAGCTGGGTGTGGCAAAGGGCGACATGCAGGGGATGAAGGTGATGATCACCGCAGGTCCCACTATCGAGCCCATCGATCCGGTGCGCTATATCACTAATTTCAGCAGCGGGAAGACCGGTTACTCGCTTGCGAATGCGGCAGCGCGACGCGGCGCGGATGTGACCATCGTGTCGGGTCCGGTTGCAGTGGACGCTCCCGTGGGCGTGAAGGTGGTGCGCGTGCAGACTGCGCAGCAGATGTTCGAAGCGAGCGAACGCGAATTCCCCAATGCGGATATCGCCATCTTCGCTGCGGCAGTGGCGGACATGCGTCCGGCAGATTGCGCTCCCAACAAGCTGAAGAAGCGTCTGGATGCCGAAGCCCTGAAAGCGATCAAGCTTGCCGAAAACCCCGACATCATCGCAAGCCTTGCTTCGGGCAAGACCAAACAGACGGTTGTGGGTTTTGCGGCCGAAACCCAGGACGTGATCGAGAATGCCCGCATCAAGCTGGAGGCGAAGAATGCCGATTTGATTATCGCCAACCAGGTGGGAAACGGCCGCGCCTTCGGAACCGATGGAAACGAGATTTGGCTGGTAGGGAAGGAAGGGACCGAACATGTGCCCTTCATGATGAAACCCGAGCTTGCGAACATCGTTCTGGATAAGATTCTGCAAATTAGGGCTTGCAATTAACGGGGATATCCCTTATCTTATAAAAGGTCGGTGCGAGGCACCGACAGTTTGAAAAGCAAATCGGGTTGTGGCGCAGTTTGGTAGCGCACTTGACTGGGGGTCAAGGGGTCGCAGGTTCGAATCCTGTCAACCCGACCAGCTAGAACAGCAGGTCAGAGGCACAATCTTCTGGCCTGCTTTTTTTGTTTCCAGCACGACCATCATAAGGACAACGCTGATGGATAGTATGCAGAGAAATGAGATCTCAGTGCAGCAATTGGATATGAATAATACGCTGGCAATCAAGCTTCCCATTATGGACGTGCCTGCAAAAGCTTGCATGTCGCTCAAGAAACTGACTGGTTTTTCTCTTGGGGAGATCAAAAGCAAAGCAGTCAATGACGATTATCTTTTCATTTGCGACTATCTGGATGACGACGGTTTAAGGCTCATGAACAAGATCAAGCGGGAGATGAAGAAACTTGGCATTGACGTGCGTCAGTTTGAAGATGGAGTCGAAAAATCTCACGCACTGTGTGACAGCATAGAGAAGCTTCATAAAGAAATAGACGATCAGTATGGCACTTACGAAGATGAATTCTAGCAATCGAAGAAGTTTGCAACTTACCATCAAAACGGGAGGCGCCTTAATTGGCGCCTCCCGTTTTTCTATCGTCCCGTTTTGCTATCGTGCGTTAGGCGTGGCGCGTTTCAAGTGGGCGAGTGATTAAGATTTGATCTTCTCGATTTCAACTGCCGTGCCGTTTGCCGTGAGCATCAGGTAGGTTTCGTTCTTCACCGATCCGCTGAATCCTGGATACTGCCTGTCGACGGTCACGTAGTCGAAGTCCAAGCCGACAACCGCATTGCAGCCTATTTCGGCGGCAGCGGCTTTCAGCTCTTCGATGGCGGTGATCCTGATCTTCTTGATCGCGTTATTGACCGCATCACTGGAGAAGCCGGAGCCGAAGAACCCGTCGGAGAGCATGATCGCCTCATCACCCGACACGTATCCACCGTAGCGGATGATATTGTAGCCTTCGAAGCTTGCAGTGGACGTGATGGGCATGGTTCGGGCAATTTCGGCAAGGCGCTCTTCTTCAGCCTGGATAATCGCGCGTTCTTCATCGAGCGCAAGCCGTTTCTCTTTGGCCTTCTGGAAGATGGCTTCCAGCCTGGGAAGGTATTCGTCTTCGATCGCGATTCCCTTAAGCGTGGTTTTGTAAGGGAAGGGGGTCTTGTGCTTCAGGCATTTAACCACTGCTGGAAGGTCCTGGGTTTGGCCAAGTTGTTCGGCAAGCTGTTTAACGAGTATCATCGAATCCTCCTAGAGTCGTTCCCTTGCGATAGCGCAGCTTGCGTCGAGTTCAAGGACCAGCTGGTACGTGCGCCGTGCCTGGGCTTTCATGCCGTGGCGCCAGTACATGTCGGCCTTTGCCAGCATCGACTGGATTTGACTGTCTTTTTCTAGGGATGCGGAGTCCTGGGTTTTCTCTTTTTCGAAGCGGGTACCGCAGTATGGGCAAAGGTAAAACCCATCGTGATCTTCAAGTTCGTTGCTGCCGCAAGCGGAGCACACCATTGCCTTCATGATTGCCTTTCGAAGAACGGAGCATATACGTACATCGATTGTAGCAATCGGGGCTGCACTTTCTCGTGAAACCTACGGTCTGATGGGGGACCGTCCAAGCTTAGTACCAATAATTGGACATTGCGAAATCGAGCCACGCGCAGAAGGAAGATGCTTCAGTATCATTGGTTCGGGCCGTTTTGTTTTGACGCTTTCTGGTTTTTTGCCGTATCGCTCTGCATGCTTTTGGATGCTTAAGGAAATATGTGTAGGAATGATGTTTGAGAATGACTAAACATAATCAAACATTTCCAAATATAGGAAAAGCTAATAGCCGAACACGATAATCCCTGGTCTAATCCGATTTTACTTGAAGCAATTCTTGCAATGGATACTATTGATACGGTTTGTATCGGTTCGATCGGGAATTATTTCATGGATTTGCAAGAGCTTGTGCAGAGGATTTCCATGCCCCAAGATGTTTGGGGGCATCTGCAATCGTCTTTACTCTCTGACGAGGATTTCCAGAACTC
>SFII01000113.1 GCA_004555335.1 Coriobacteriaceae bacterium
CGCGATTGCCCAGCCGGAATGCGCCCAGAGGATATGCTTGCGCATCTCGCAAACCGATGAATCCGCCTGCTGCACTTCTTTGGAATGCATCCACCTGTGCCCCACCGGGGCGCGCTATCGCGTGCCCGGACGCAAGCTGGCCTACGACCCCTTCCTGTGCGTGGGTTGCGGCATCTGCACGGATATCTGTCCGCATAATGCATGCAGCATCATATCGACCACCGCACAGATCTTCCTTGGCGAGGAGCCCCAAGAGGCCAAGTAACAGAATGCGCAAAGTCGTAGAAAAAGCATCGGACTATTCCTACAATGATTGATTGTGTGTTCTTTGCTCATTGGGGGACTATTCCTACAATGATTGATTGTGTGTTCTTTGCTCATTGGGGAGGGGTTTCGAGTGAACGAGGAGTCATTGCGCACCAGCGGCATCCGTCTGCTGAAAAGGGGTAAGCAGGGCATAGTCAGGGCCCTTCTGTCCAGTCGCATGGGACTGTTCGTCGCTTTGCTGGCAATCCAGATCCTCATCGTGGTCGCGGTCTTCTACCTGTTCGTGGAGCCGCCCATGCACTTCTTCGGTTTGGACCTGATCATCAGCGTGGTCATGGTCCTGCACCTGATCAACTCGCGCATGGATTCCACCGCCAAGGTAACCTGGCTGGTCGCCATCATGATCGCAACCATCCCAGGCACGCTTCTGTACCTGTTCACTCAAAGCGAGTTGGGGCACCGGACCCTTATGAAAAGGATCTCGGTCATCGCAGATGAATCGGTCGACAAGCTGCCGCAGAACAAAACAGCCTGGCAAGCCCTGAGGGAATGCGACAAAGATGCGGCATCGCTCGCCCGCTACATGAACCACTGCACCTGCCACCCCGTCTACCGCAACACCTCGGTCGAATATTTCCCCACTGGCGAAGACAAGTGGCACGAGGTACTGCGTCAGCTGGAAAACGCCAAGCGCTTCATCTTCCTGGAATACTTCATCATCGAAGAAGGCCTGATGTGGGGCACGGTGTTGGAAGTTCTCGCCCGCAAGGTCAAGGAAGGTGTTGAAGTCCGCGTAATGTACGACGGATCCTGCGCGCTCACCACCCTGCCCTACACCTATCCCCAGCTGATGGAAGGCCTGGGTATCAAGTGCAGGCAGTTCGCGCCGGTCACCCCCGTGCTTTCCACCCACTACAATTACCGCGACCACCGCAAGATCCTGGTAGTGGATGGGGAAGTCGCCTTCACCGGCGGTGTGAACATGGCCGACGAATACATCAACCACGTGGAAAAGTTCGGGCATTGGAAGGACGTCGCGATCATGCTCAAAGGTGAAGCGGTGCGGAGCTTCACCCTTATGTTCCTTCAGATGTGGAACATCCGCGAGAAGGTCACCGAGGACTTCGATCCGTACCTTATCGCTGGCACG
This sequence comes from Coriobacteriaceae bacterium, assembly GCA_004555335.1. Taxonomy (GTDB): domain Bacteria; phylum Actinomycetota; class Coriobacteriia; order Coriobacteriales; family Eggerthellaceae; genus W1P20-047. The sequence continues at coordinate 1,418 of SFII01000113.1, forward strand.
CCCGTGGCTTCCGAAGGCTTCGTTGTCCCCTACGGCGACTGCCCGCTCGATACCGACAAGATGGGCGAGCGCGTGTACATGAGCATCCTGAACAGGGCAAACGACTACGTGCACATTATGTCGCCCTACCTGATCCTGGACGACGTCATGGCCACCGCCCTGAAGTTCGCAGCAGAGCGCGGCGTCGACGTGAAGCTGATCCTACCCGGCATCCCCGACAAGCGCTTCCCCTATGCGCTCGCGAAGAACACCTACGCGGAATTGCTGGATTCCGGGGTGCAGATCTACGAGTACACCCCCGGATTCGTGCATGCGAAGGTATTCGTGGCCGACGACCGCGAGGCTGTGATAGGAACCATCAACCTGGATTATCGCAGCCTCTACCATCACTTCGAATGCGCAGCCTGGATGTACGAAACCCCTTGCATCGAAGACATCGAGCAGGATTTCCAGACTACCTTGGAAAGCTGCAGGAAGGTGGAAAATGATACCATCTGGGAAGGCCACAAGCTCCTGTTCCCCCTAGGGAAAGCGCTCAAGGTCATCGCACCGATGATGTAAGCGAAGCCAGACTGCACGCGATTCGCGCATGGGCGGCGCCCGTAGATTGCGCTCCCAGACTCAAGCGTACGCGCTCGCAAACCGCTCCGAACCAGACCTCACCCCGCGGTTCGCATGCACCAGCGAGTCGCACGGAGGTTTCACGATCGGGGAAACCGCCAGATCCGTGCAAGCCAAACTCCATCCCCAGAAACGAAAACCTGCCGGCTGGATGTTTCCAACCGGCAGGTTTTTATTATTCCGCCTGCAAGCAGACGGCGGACGCATGTATTGAGATGCCTTGAGGCTAGAGCTGCATCTTGGGCTCGTCGGCCTTTGCGGGGTCGGCCTTCACGATCATCACGATCGCAACGATGGCCGCAACAGCGCATGCAACGTATACCAAGGGCGCGGTCTGATGGCACATCATTTCGGGCTTCATGCAGATGCCGATGCCCAGGGAAGACACCATGACGGCGGAAAGGACTGCGGTTACCAGAGTGCCCAGGGAAGCCATGATGCGGCCTTCCTTGGTCTTTGCGATCATTGCGGCGACGGCCATGATGATGCCGCCGATGCCGATGGTACGGGCGGCGATGAATGCCCAATGGCACTTCATGGGAACCTGCTTCTCACCGCAAGTGAGCATTTCGGTGCAGCCGCCCTTGAGCGCGCTGACCGCAACGACGGCGATCATGGCAATGGCCGCGATTGCGCCCAGCACCATCCAAACGTTCTTCTTCATTTGCTATTACTCCTTTCTCCGGTATTTACAGACCGCAGCACATGCACCCCTTCTCACGTGGACGATTACCGCGGTCCATTACACGAACCTTTGCTAAGACGATCGGCCTTACGCTTCCTTGAAGGTCTTTCCATCCAAGCGCATGATGCGCGTGGCACGCGATGCCAGCTCCTCGTCATGAGTTGCGAATAGCAGGATCCCGCCCTGCGCGCACCTGTCGAACAGGGCATCCGCCACGCTGTTGCGGCTTTCCGCGTCCAAGTCGTTGGTAGGCTCATCGGCGATGACGATGGGCGGATCCATCACGAGCGCCCTGGCAAGTGCGACCCTGCGCTTCTGGCCCACGCTCAACTGATGCGGATAATGCAGCAGGCGCTTTTCCAGACCCAGCTGGCAAAGCATCTCCCGCGCCTGTTCGGCCTTGGCCTTGGCACCCTGGGCGCTGAAGTTAGCAGGCACGGTCACGTTCTCGATCGCCCTGAGCGAACCGATCAGCTGGGTATGCTGAAACACAAAGCCCACATTTTCCAACCTTAGCTTTGAAAGCTGCTTGTCGTTCAGAGTCGACGTATCGACACCATCGACGACCACACGACCCGAGATGGGAGTGAGCAGAAGGCCCAGCATGGAAAGCAAGGTCGATTTGCCCGAGCCGGAAGGCGACATGAAGGCGATGGAATCGCCGGGATTGGCTTGGAAGTTGATTCCTTCCAAGATGACGGCATCTCCGTAGGATTTGCCCAGATTCTCTGCAACGAGTGTAGTCATGCTAATCAATATCCCCCTGCTGCATTGCCAAAGACGGATTGATACGGGAAATCTGCTTCAAGGGCCACACCACCGCCAAGAAGGCGATCAGCACGAAGGCTGCCACGATGGCGAGTGCCAGCAAGGCGCTTTCCCCGATGCCGTAGGCCACGAAGGGGAAGTCCAGGCTCTCGATGAGCATCTTCTGGAGCATTCCCTGGCCGATGAAGCCCAACACCAGTCCGAGCACGCAACCGCCTAAGACCAAGATGCCGATTTCCCCACCGATCATCTTGCGCAGGGCACCCGCATCGGCACCGACTGCGCGGTACAGGGCCAGTTCGGCCTTACGATCCCATACGCAGGTATAGAAACGGGCGAACAGCTGAAGCAAGGTGATAACGACCATCGCCACGGTAGTCACGGCAAGCAGCACGAACACGGAGCGCAGCTGCTTCTGAGCAGCATCGATTGCTTCGCTGTTTTCCACCAACGCGATGCCGGAGATCTTGCGGATATTCGAGCACAAGGTGGCATAAGCGGGCGGATCATCCTCGTTCGCGTCGATGACCACGGTGGAAATGAGCTTCTCAGGGTCGCCCAGGCCTTCGAAGATTTCGTCGTAGTCGGGCATCTTCTTCGCAAGCTCGCGCGCGGTCTGGATATCCATCACGATGCAATCATCCAGCTCGCCGCCGGTATCGGGCAGCACCTCGACGATTTCGAATTCCTCGCCCAGGATGCGCATCTTGCCGGTATCCACGCCGGAGACGTTGCCACCGGCGATGATCTGGTTGCTTCCCAACCCATCGATAGGCTGGGAAAGCAAAGGGGTCACTACGAAGTCGGTCGCGAAGTCAACGCCGATCAGACGGGTTTCCTCACCGACGCTGCAGCAACCCATGTCCAAGGTCTGGCTGAAGAACTGGGGCGATGCCTTTTCCACGCCATCCATGGAAGCAATCTGATCGTAGACGACGGTAGCCATGTACACGTTCGCAGGAGCACCAGTGAACAGCAAGGTGGTGTCAGTCAGGCTGGTACGGGCTGAAAGCGGCACGACCATCAAGTCGGATCCGCTTCGCTGCTCGGACAGGTCGATGCCCTTGGTAACGCCTCCGTAGGTAAGTCCCAGAGCCAAACACAGGCACGTGCTCAAGGCGATGCTGATGAGCACGGATACGGTACCCACCTTGCGCATCTTCAAGCTGTGCAGGATCAAGTCTTTCAAATCGTTCCCCTCTTCCAGGCACAGGCGAACCCGGGCTTTCCAATGAAAACCTGAAAAGTCACCACGCCGATGATTCGGTATCCAAACAGAGAAAACGGGAGGGCACGCGCCTTCCCGTTGCGAAAAACTATCACTGTTTTCACTGCTCTGCAAATCAGCATAGATACGGTTCTATCATCCGTTTCCCCAGTTCAGATGCTATTTTTTACCAACACTCGACTATACGCCCAGTAAAAATATCGGTAAGGGTAAGACCAATTCCCCTGCTCCTATCGGCAGTATAAATAACGCG
>SFII01000014.1 GCA_004555335.1 Coriobacteriaceae bacterium
TCAAACGAAGCACTCCGTGGAGGAGAATACCACTTCGCCGCCCGCGGTCTCGACGCAAGCAGAAATTGCTTCGCCGGGAACACCGTCACGGTCGCCGATGACGACAACCTTCTTGTTAGCCAAGATGCTCATGTTGCCTCCTCTCCATAAATACGCTTTCCAACACTTTGATATGGTCAATCGCTTTGCGATGTATTCCATAATCATTCAAATCACACGCGAAGACAGAAGCCCTTGCGCGTGAGGTCAATATACAACACAAGCTATTTGATTTCCATATAGTTATTGAACTTTTTTGCTTATTTTCCAGCGGCTTTTTCAGGTATCCGAGGGGCTTTTGCAGCCGAAAAGACACCCTCGAATCAAGCGGGCTATCTGCATGCGACCACCCAAACCTCTCTCTCGAACCCATAGGAAAGGCTCTTGCCGCCCTGGATAAGCCCCGGGCTCTTTTCAGGGCGCCAGCGCACGCAAAAGGCCCCTGCGAACACGCAGGGGCCCGATAAGCGAATGGAAGCGGCTCCTCCGGAAAAGCCTACTTCACGACAATATTCACCAGACGGCCGGGGATGACGATGGCCTTGACCACGTTCTTCCCTTCGGTCTGATCGGCAACGGCTGCAAGCGCCGCCTCGCGGACCGCGTCCTCTTCGGCAGAAGCCTCCACGACGATGCGGGCACGAACCTTGCCGTTCACCTGGACTGCAAGCTCCACTTCGTCGGCCTTCGCCTTTTCCAGGTCGAACTCGGGCCAGGACTCGGTGTGAATGCAGGTAGTATGGCCCAGGACGGTCTGCCACAGCTCGTCGGACCAGTGCGGTGCGATGGGGGCAAGCAGCTTGACCAGCACTTCTGCAACCTCATGCTGCAGCTGGGCATTGTCCTTGCGCACCTGCTCGTCTGCAACGCGCAGATAGGAGCCGATCGCGTTGGACAGCTCCATGATCGCGGCGATCGCGGTGTTGAAGTTGTTGCGGTCGAAGTCGGACGTGACCTTGCCGGCAACGCGATGGCGTTCGCGCAGCATGGCCTTCGCCGCTTCTGCCGCCGCCTTGGAATCGGCTGCCTGGGCCTGGAACAGGGTATCTTCGCCTGCCTGGCCTTCCAAGTCGTAAACCTGGCGCCATACGCGGTTGAGGAAGCGGTGGATGCCCGCCAAGCCCTCTTCGTTCCACAGCAGCTCCTTGTCGGGCGGAGCCATGAACAGGATGTAGGCGCGCACGGCGTCGGCGCCGTATTCGGCGATCATGTCTTCGGGGGAGATGACATTGCCCTTGGACTTGCTCATGACATCGCCGTTGCCGTCGAGCACCATGCCCTGGCACAGCAGGTTGGTGAAGGGCTCGCCGAAATCGAGCATGCCCATGTCGCGCAGGACCTTCGTGAAGAAACGGCTATAGAGCAGGTGGAGGATCGCATGCTCGATGCCGCCGATGTACTGGTCGACGGGCAGCCAGTAGTTCGCCTTCTCGCTGTCGAAGGGAGCCCTGTCGTTCTGCGCGTCGGTATAGCGCATGTAGTACCAGCTGGAGCAGGTGAAGGTGTCCATGGTGTCGGTCTCGCGACGGGCAGGCGCACCGCACTTCGGGCAGGTGCACTTCACGAACTCCTCGTGGGTAGCCAGGGTCTCGCCTGCAGCCAGGTCGATGTCTTCCGGCAGGCGGATGGGCAGGTCCTCTTCGGGAACGGGCACGACGCCGCATTCGGGGCAGTGGATCGCGGGGATGGGGTTGCCCCAATAGCGCTGGCGGCTGATCAGCCAATCGCGCAGGCGGAATTCCACCTTGCGACGACCGCGGCCGGAAGCTTCCAGGGCGTCGACGATGGCCTGCTCGCCTTCGGAATGCTTGCCGCCCACCATGCCGGTGTAGGGGCCGGACTGGACCAGACGGCCTTCGGCTTCCATGGCGCCTTCCCAGTCGACGCTGGTCACGACCCTGTCCTGCTCGTTTGCCAGCTGGCCATACAGGGGATCGTCCTCGGTCATGATGATGGGGATGATGGGCAGATCGTACTTGCGGGCGAATTCGAAGTCGCGCTGGTCGCCGCAGGGAACGGCCATGACCGCACCGGTACCGTAGTCGGCGACCACATAGTCGGCCACCCAGACGGGCACCTTCTCGCCGTTGATGGGATTGATGACATAGCGGCCGGTGAATGCACCGTGCTTTTCGTGGTTGCCCTGGGCGCGCTCGACGGCGGTGACCTTCGAGGCCGCCTCGATGAGGTCGAGCACTTCCTGCTCATGCTCGGATCCGGCAACCAGTTCCTTCAGGCCCTTGTATTCGGGGGCGAGCACGAAGAAGCTGCAGCCGAACAGGGTGTCAGCGCGGGTGGTGAAGACGGTGATGTAGTCTTCGGGAGCGGGGTTTTCGGGGGCATTGCCCTGCTCGTCGCACAGCAGGAATTCCACTTCGGCGCCCTCGGAGCGGCCGATCCAGTTCGCCTGCTGCTGCTTGACGCGGTCGGGCCAGCCATCCAGGGTATCCAGGTCGTCCAGCAGCTCCTGGGCGTAGTCGGTGATCTTGAGGTACCACTGGGTCAGGTCGCGCTTCTGCACCTCGCTGTCGCAGCGCCAGCACTTGCCTTCGATGACCTGCTCGTTCGCCAGAACGGTCTTGCAGCCGGGGCACCAGTTCACGGGGTTGTTGCGGCGCTCGACCAGTCCGCGCTCCCAGAACTTCAGGAAGAGGTACTGGCCCCAGCGGTAGTATTCGGGGTCGCAGGCCACGACCATGCGGTCCCAGTCATAGGAGAAACCCATGCGCTTGAAGCTCTTCTTCTGGGTCTCGATATTGCTGTAGGTCCACTTGGCAGGATGGCTCTTGCGCTTGATTGCGGCGTTTTCCGCAGGCAGGCCGAATGCGTCCCAGCCCATGGGATGCAGCACGTTGTAGCCGCGCATGCGGTTGTAGCGCGCCAGCACGTCGCCGATGCTGTAATTGCGCGCGTGGCCCATATGGATGTCGCCCGAAGGATAGGGGAACATCTCGAGCACGTACTTCTTCGGCTTGTCGGAATCCTCGCAGGCCTTGTCCAGGCCCGCCTCGTCCCACGCCTTCTGGAGGCGCGGCTCTATTTCATGCGGATTATATTCTTTCATCTTGTTCCTTCTCGAACGAGTTTCGATCTGCATGCTTGACCTGGTAGTGCACCAGGCGGGGTAACACAACCCTTGATTATAGTAAAACGATTCGCCAAGTAGGGGCGCGCCCGCTGAATTGTCTACCGCACGGGCAGGATGGCCCGCTCATAGCCATCACCACCCTTCCTTCCCGGATTCTTGACGGCCCGGGCAATCGTCGATATCCGGCGGGAGGGTGGCTTTGTAAAGCAGTTTGCCGACCACCCGCAGAGCGGGTGGCTTCCTCGGCGCGGCTTCGCACGTGCCAGGCTAAAGCCTCTAAACAGAAGGACCCGCATGCGGTATGCGGGTCCTTGGCTCTCTTTGGGAAGGGCTCCTTCGGCAGTGCTGCTTGCAGCAGACACCGCCGGAGCGCATAGGCGCTGCTAGTTCACGCCGTAGTTGGACTTGTCCTTCTGCAAAACGTCGTGCGCGCCGCCCTCGACGATGCTGGTTGCGGAAACCAGGGTGAGCTTGGCCTTGTCCTGGAATTCGGGGATGGTGAGCGCACCGCAGTTGCACATAGTGGACTTGACCTTCATGAGGGTGATGGCCATGTTGTCCTTCAGGCTGCCGGCGTAGGGAACGTAGGAGTCCACGCCCTCTTCGAAGGACAGGGACTTCTTGCCGCCCAGGTCGTAACGGCCCCAGTTGCGGGCACGGGCGGAACCCTCGCCCCAGTATTCCTTCATGTACTGGCCGTTGACCATGACCTTGGCAGAGGGGCTTTCATCGAAGCGGGCGAAGTAACGGCCCAGCATGACGAAGTCGGCGCCCATGGCCAGGGCCAGGGAGATGTGGTGGTCGTACACGATGCCGCCGTCGGAGCAGATGGGCACGTAGACGCCGGTCTCCTTGAAGTATTCGTCGCGGGCCTTGGCCACCTCGATGGTGGCGGTTGCCTGGCCGCGGCCGATGCCCTTGGTCTCGCGGGTGATGCAGATGGAGCCGCCGCCGATACCGATCTTCACGAAGTCGGCGCCTGCGTCTGCCAGGAAGCGGAAGCCCTCGCCGTCGACGACGTTGCCGGCGCCGATCTTCACGCTGTCGCCATAGTGCTCGCGCACCCATTCGATGGTGAACTTCTGCCAGTCGGAATAGCCTTCGGAGCTGTCGATGCACAGCACGTCGGCGCCTGCCTCGACCAGGGCGGGGACGCGCTCCGCATAGTCGCGGGAGTTGATGCCCGCACCCACCACGTAGCGCTTCTGCGCGTCGAGCATTTCGTTGGGGTTGGACTTATGGGAGTCGTAGTCCTTGCGGAAGACCAGGTAGGCCAGGTGATCGTCGGCATCGACGATAGGCAGGGAATTGAGCTTCTCGTCCCAGATGATGTTGTTGGCTTCCTTCAGGGTGGTTTCGGTGGTGCCCACGATCAGCTTCTCGCGGGGGGTCATGAAGGAGGAGACCAGCTCGGTGCCATCCATGCGGGAAACGCGGTAGTCGCGGCCGGTAACGATGCCCAGCAGCTTGCCGTGCGCGGTGCCGTCGTCGGTGACGGGCATGGTGGAATGGCCGAACCTTTCCTTCAGCTCCAGGACCTCGTTCAGGGTCATGTCGGGGCGCAGGTTGGCGTCGGACTTCACGAAGCCGGCCTTATGCTCCTTGGCACGCGCCACCATGGCAGCCTGGTCTTCGATGGTCTGGTTTCCGTAGATGAAGGAAACGCCGCCTTCGGTTGCCAGGGCAACCGCCATGCGGTCGTCGGAAACCGCCGCCATGATGGCGGAGACCATGGGGACGTTCAGGGACAGGGGGCATTCCTCTTCGGCGGGGCGGTACTTGACCAGCGGGGTCTTCAGGCTGACCTTGGAGGGAATGCAGGTAGAAGGCGTATGGCCCGGGACCAGCAGATACTCGTTGAATGTACGGGAAGGCTCTTCGTAATAGTAGGCCATGCGTCTTACTCCTATCTGAATTGATTCGTCGAACAACGTTCGCGCCCGATTTTCGTATATCGAATCATTATAGTCACGCGAGGGACCGCGACCGGGCATTTTCCCATCTTGATACAGGAAAAATCGCCGTCCCCCGCGTTGGTCGGCGAACGTTTAGGCGTACTTCAAAAAGGCGCGGTACCCCTTGAGCGCCTCGTAGATGTCCGCCTTGCTGGTCACCTCCCAGGGAGCATGCATGGAAAGCACCGCAACGCCGGCGTCGATGACGTCCATGCCGTACTTCGCGGGGATGTAGGCGATGGTACCGCCGCCGCCCACGTCCACCTTGCCCAGTTCCGCGGTCTGGAAGGCCACCTCGCCCTGCTCCATCACCTTGCGCACGCGCGCGACGAATTCGGCGCTCGCATCGTTGCTGCCGCTCTTGCCGCGCGATCCGGTGTACTTGTTGAACACCAGGCCGCGGCCCAGGAATGCGGAATTCTTCGGCTCGAAGGACGAAGCCCAGCTGGGATCCAAGCCGGCGCTCACGTCGCTGGAGAGCATGCGCGATGCGGCAAGCGCACGGCGCAGGGGCAGCATGCCGCCGACGCCCGCAAGCTCCATCACCTCGGCGATGGTGTTCTCGAAGAACAGGCTGTCCATGCCGGTGGCGCCCACGCTGCCGATTTCCTCCTTGTCGACCAGCACGCAGACGGCGCTGCGCTCCAGGTCCCCGGCTTCCAGCTGGGCGACGAGGCTGGGGTAGGCGCACACGCGGTCGTCCTGGCCGTAGCCCAAGACCATGCTGCCGTCGAAACCGCAGCTGCGGGCGCGGCCCGCGGGCACCACTTCCAGTTCGGCGGAAAGGAAGTCCTCTTCCTCGAAGCCGTACTTTTCCTTAAGCAGCTTGAGCAGGTTGGCCTTGACCGGCTCCTTCGCCGCAAGCTTTTCGGGGCTTCCCTCTTCGGCGGCCTCGGCGTCTTCGTCGGACACGACCAGGGGCCTGCTGCCCGCCAGGACATCGAGCTGCTCGCCTTCCACCACCACGGACGCCTTCTTCTGCATCTGGTCGCCGGCCAGATGGATCAGAAGGTCGGTCACGCAGAAGACCGGGTCGTCTTCGCCATCGCCCACATTCACCTGCAGCACGCGGCCGTCCTTGAGTGCGACCACGCCGCAGATGGCCAGGGGCACGGTCACCCACTGGTACTTCTTGATGCCGCCGTAATAATGGGTGTCCAAGAGCACGAAGTCGCTGCTTTCGTACACGGGGTTCTGCTTCAGGTCCAAGCGGGGCGAGTCGATGTGCGCACCCAGGATGTTGAAGCCCTGCTCGAGGGGCTTTTCGCCAAGCTGGACCAGGATGACGTTCTTGCCGCGGTTCACCGCGTAGATGCGGTCGCCCGCAACCAGCGTGCGGCCCTGATCACGCGCCTGCTCCAAGCTGATGTAGCCGGCCTCCTTCGCCATCTCCACCGCGCGGTCGCAGCAGGCACGCTCGGTCTTGCATTGGGAGATGAAGTCGATATAGCCGTCCGCGAAGCGCTCGAGCTCTTCCAGATCCTGTTCGGTGTAGCCCTTCCAGGCATTGGGTCTATCCATGGCATTCCTTTCACGAGAAATGGAAAATCGCGTATCGGGTGCATTATCCGCCAAGTCGGCAGCGGATGCCACGAGGCGCGAATCGGCTGCCGAGTGAAGATTCGGAGGAGAGGCCGTCCGCGGGAATATCGCCCGGACCGCATGCACGATGGACATCTTCTTGCAATGCGTCCTGAAACCAACGCGCATAAACGCTCTCGGTGGTCCATATCGATACCCCGTTATCTTTAGAGTCGGCAAAGCGAGCCCCCGCGCCATGAAACGACGAAGGCGGTAGATTTCAGGAAATCGTCATTTTCCGGGTCCCAATTTTCCACTCGGCGTTTTTTGCTAGAATGCGGCTTGTGTCAACGGCGCGGACTGCCCGCTTCGGGCAGCAGCGCTACCGAACAACAGAAAGAAGGAAACATGGCTGAGCGCAGCAACTTCAACATCGTTCCCAACAGCACCACCCAGGCCGGCACCACCCTGGACAACCTGAAGGCAGCAGTTTGCGGCGAGACCGGCGCTACCACCAAGTACACCGCCTTTGCGGCAGCGGCTGACGAGCAGGGCTTCCCCCAGATCGCCCGCCTGTTCCGCGCAACCGCAGCAGCCGAGAAGATCCATATCGAAATGGAAGCAAAGCTGATCGAGGCCGAAGAGCCCGATTACGTGCGTCCCACCGCTGAGCCCGCAGCTCCCGTAACCACCGACTGCAACCTGATCGACGCAGCCCTGGGCGAGATCTACGAGACCAGCGACATGTACCCCACCTTCATCAAGGTCGCCGAACAGGAAGGCAACACCGCGGCAGTGGGCGTCTTCACCCGCGCAAAGCTGGCAGAGGCCTATCACGCACAGCGTTACCTGGACGCATACAACCTCATCGACAACGAGACCGACGAGAAGTTCTACGTATGCCCCGTCTGCGGCTACATCGAGAAGGGCCGCTTCGACGGCCGCTGCCCCATCTGCGGCGTTCCCGCAGAGAAGTTCATGGAGTTCTAATCCAGCGAACGCAGCATGATCGCACGGCACCCGCCTTCGTGGCGGGTGCTTTTCGTTTAGGGGAAAGGCATACCCTTCGCACGGCAACGCCGAAGAAGGCGGGAAGGGGCGCACGGCCCCGAAGGAGGAAAATCCGCCCGCGCGAAGCGATTCGCGACGATAATGGATGCCGGCACCCCGCAGGAACGCAGACAAGGACCTATGAAGGTCGCGCCGGGAAAAGGAAGGCACCAATGGACTGGAAGCAGGACTTCGAAGAACGGGAAACCCCCACCTTGAAAGACATCGAGCAAGTGAGCGCAGGATGGATCAAGAAATACATCCTCACCTTCGAGATGCCCGATGGGCGCAGCTACCGCTACGAAAGCGTTTCCCGCAAGAACCTGGAAGACTATCGGGCGGAACTGGAGGCGAACGCACAGGAGTGCAAGCCCACCGGCCAGGCGGATGCCGTCTGCATCGCACCCGTCACCGAAGACGGCCGCGTGGTCATGATCAGGGAATTCCGCTACCCGCTGAACAGCTACTGCATCGGACTCCCCGCAGGATTGATGGAGGCAGGGGAAGACCTGCTGGAATGCGCGGCACGCGAGCTTTGGGAGGAAACCGGCTACGCCGCGATCCGCAACGAGGACGGGAGCATCCGCGCGCATGTGCTCAACCAAGCGGGTTTCAGTTCCGTGGGCATGAGCGGGGAAAGCGTGCATGTGCTGTACATGCAGGTGGAAAACGAGCCCAGCCTGGGACAGAACACCGAAGCGAGCGAGTTCATCGACGTGTTCACCGTCCCTGTAGACGAGATCGATGACTTCCTGGAGCAGAACACCCTGCCCATCGGCACGCGCGGCCAGCTGATCCTGATGACCCTGCGCGACAAGCCGATCCGATTGGGCGCGCGATCCTAGCGAACGGCCGTCTTGGCCGGACACCCCGGGTCATCGGGCGTTTCGATGCCCGGCTTCCCGCCGGAGGCAGCCGCACCGGACACGTCGGCAATGCCGGAAGCTTCGGAGCGGGGCCGTCCGCTTATTCCCCCGATCCGTTCAGGATGTCGAGGGCGGCGCGATAACCGCCCGACCCGTAATTGAGCGCCTTGGACACGCGCGCGATGGTGGTGGCAGACGCGCCCGTCGCCTCGCCGATGCTTACGTAGGGCTTGCCTTCGTCGAGCATCCTGGCGACCGCAAGGCGCTGCGAGGTCTCCTTGATTTCCCTGATGGTAAGCAGGTCTTCCATCAACGCGAACATGGTGTCGTTGTCGTTCACGCTGCAGAAGACGGAAAGCATGTCCTCTACTTCCTGCGTCCTCAAGTCGCTCATCGTCGGTCCCTCTTCCCTGCATATCGAAGCCGGCCATCACCGAAGACGGCACCCGAGCATCATGCCGCCTTCTTCTTTCGGTCCGGGCCATTCTACCGCTTATCCGCCTGCTTTGGCTCCGCCGAAAACGGCAGATATACGAAGCGGGGGCCGCTCTGGCAAGAAACGCCGGGACAGGGTACCATCTTCCCAATGCAACCCTACCGAAAGGAAAGCATATGCTGTACAAGAAGATCCTCGTACCCTTCGACGGCTCCGACCATGCGATGAAGGCGGTAGACGCCGCATGCGAGATCCTGAGGGATGACATCGACGCCCAGATGCGCATCATCACCATCGTTCCGGCACCCGCAGTCAGCCTCATCGATGTCACGAGGGATTCTTGGAACGACCTGGTTCCCCCCGTCGCGCTCATGGATATGAACGATTATGTGAAGGTCATTTCCCAGCGCGTCGAATCCGAACGCGAGAAATTGGCCGAAACCGTCGGAGGCCTGATTGCCGAGTTCGGGGACCGCGCGCAGATCGACGCCATCCCCAACCTTTCCGCCATCGAGGGTATCACCGAATATGCCGAGAAGAACGAGGTCGACCTGATCATCATGGGCAGGCGCGGTCTGGGCGCATTCCGCGGAGCACTGGGCAGCGTCAGCTACGGCATCCTTCGCGCCACCGATGTCCCCGTGCTCACTATCAAGTAGCACGAAGACTGCCGCATCCGCTCGACGCCTCCGATAAATCGCACAGCTGCGCCCCCGTATGTTCGCGGGGGCGTTTTTCACGCGCTCTAAGCGATCGCCCCTACCGGCCGAAGGAAGCCGATAGGCACCCGAAATGGAAAACGCCCGCCTCGCAAGCATCGGATCCGCAAAATGCCGGAAGCCGTTGAAGAGAAGCGCCAATGACCCACCGGGCGCGCCCGCGGCAACGGCCGCGCGGGCGGCCTTGCCTATCCGACTCTCGTCAGGGTCAGCGGGTCGCCTTCCGGCTGGATCAAGACGAGCTTCGCGAACTCGAAGGTGTCGATCGCCCCATCGATGGACTTCCCGTCCTCGAAGGAGAAACGCACCCATTCGTCGCCATGATCCTCGTCTACCGTAAGCCGGATATCCGCGCCTTCCCTTCGCTCGCCCGAAGCCGAGACCATGGAAAACGAGATCTCCCCAGTCGATTTCGAAGAGAAGGTCCAGGTATTGCCGTATTCGTCGTTCCACGTCCCCGCTATAGCACGCGCGAACATGCGGTTGCTTCCCCATACGGGGAAGCGCTTGGCCAGAACAAGGGTGCTGTCGAGTTCCTGCGAGGTCTCCAAGTCCAGATCGAGCGTACCGGAAAAATGCAAGGTCAAGCGGTCCGCCTGGTCGCGATCGTAGTAGGCGCGATACCGCGAATCCATCAGGGCCGCCTCGTCGTCGCTAAGAGAGCCGATCTCGTACATGATGCGGAAATCGCCGCGGCCGACAGAATCCTTGATGCTGAGCGAACAGATTTCCCCATCCGATGCGCAGACCCCCGATTGGGCGGCGAAGGCATTTTCCGCAGGCACGTCATTGTCCGAAGACGGCACGAAGAAGGCGTCGCCGAAATAATACCCCGGGAAGACGAAGCCGACCGTCTGACCGACCTGCACCCCCACCTGGGCGTCACCGGCGTCTTCCACGAAAATCACTTCCCAGCAACCCGCAAGGGCGTCATCGCCCAAGACGGATTCGGCAGGATCGCCTAGGGCTGCATCCTGGGCAGGCGCATCGACGGAAGCTCCCCTTTGGAGCGCGTACGCCCCCACCGCCAATGCCGCAAGCAGCGCGACGAGAGCGATACCTGCACTGATGAGGGCCCTCTTGCGCTTCTTAGCCGACGCGACACATCTATCGGAGCCCGCATCGAAGCCGCCTTCGTGGCGCGAGGCCTCCTCCGAACCACCCGCAAGGGCTTCCGGGGCATCCTGCGAACCCGCATCTTCCGAAGCGATATCGGCCCCGCCGCCTTCAGGATCCTGCCGGGTATCCCCACTGGGATCCGTCCCATCCGACACCGCCGAAGACGGGCCTTCCACGCACGGCTGCAGGACGCGGGCATTCGCCAAGGAAGCGGCAAGCGCCTTATCGTCATCGAAATTCTGCGCGAACACCGCTTGGAAGGCGTTCAGCTGCAATTCCAAACCCGGGGAAAGCTCCGTTTCCCGAAGGTAGACGGCGATGACGTCGATGCCTTTGGAAACGGCGAAGTTTATTTCCCTCCTGCAGTTATGGGACTTCGCGAAATCCGGCGTGATGAAGGCAATCAGGCATTCGGCACCCGACAGGGAATCAGCGATATATTCGGGCCATTCGCTGCCCGCCTCGATGCCCTCGTCATACCAGACGGACATGCCGAGATCCTGCAGGAACCCGATAAGGGGGACAATACGCGCACTGTCCCTATGCGAATAGCTGATGAAGGCATAGGGTGAATTCTTCTTTTCGGGATGATTGCCCAAAACGTCTTCCTTTGCTCGAATGGGAGAAACCGAAAGTAGAAGGATGGTCGGGGTACCGGATCACAGGCGATCGACGGCTTCGGCCTCTTGCCACCAACGCGATTCCCAGTTATCCATGACATCGTCCTTCCCATTGCGGGTGAGGACGATGCGGCTTGCATCGTCTTGGATAAGGACCAGCCTGCCGTATTCGAAAGACTCGATTGCCAAATCGGCGTATCTGCCCTGCCCGTTAAGGGAAAGGGATAGGTACTCCCTCCCCGTCGCCTTCCTGGAAAAGCATATGCCTATCCGCCCGGTTATCACCTTGCCGCCGGGGCTCTGGAAACGGTAATAGCCCCTGCCATCCGCATCGCAGAAGAAATCCCAGGTGGAACCCGTATCGCCCGTCCAGTTTCCGCAGAGCGAATCCATGGCCAAATCGTCGGCGCGCGTCCAATTGGGAAATCTCTTCGCAAAGGTGATGACGCAGTCGATATCCTGCGTGCTCGTCGCCGAAGGACGGCTCGTCGCCGTTACGTGCAGCTGCAGACGGTCGAGGGGGTCCCACTTGTAGAATTCCCAAGACGGATCGTCGAGAAGGGCGATCTCCTCTTCCGAAAGATCCCCCAGGCTGTATTCCCAGACGGTATCGCTGCTGTAGATGGAGGCATCCAGCTGCTTTGAAACCAAAACGCCATCGGACGCCACGACCTCCCTCGTCGTATCGAGGAGGTCGTAAGAGTAATCGCCAAGGGGATGAAAGCAGATGCCGTAATACGTGCCCTCGAACGTGAAGCCCAGGAAATCGCCTTTCTTCACGAAAGGTTCCGCCGACCCCCGCTCTTCGACGGAGATAACCTCCCAATCGCCCACCAGGCCTTCATCGCCGATACGCAGGGGACGGTAGGCGATCCGCCCCATGCCATCCCTCAAACCGCCCATACCGTCGTCGGCCAAACGCTGCGCGGTCGAATACGATACCGCGCAGAAGGAGATGGCAAATGCCAGCATCCCCGCAAGCGGCAGGATGAACGCAATGCGCCTTGCCCAAGGACCGACCGCCTTCATTACGACTCGGATCCCCCCTGCTCGCTCCTCGTGAAGACCAGCTGCGCACCATCGGTCTGCTCGAGGACGATCTGCGAATACCCGACCGACTGGATATAGCCCTTGACCACCTGCTTGCCGGTTATCACAGAGGAGTCCTCGAAGGAAAAGACGAGATATTCCTGGGAATAGTCGTTTTCGACGGAGCAGCTCGCACTTCCATCCTCGAACTCGCCGCCATCGGCCGTGGCCAAGGCAAAGGTCGAAACCCCGTTTTTGCTGGTGGAGAAGGTCCAAGTATTGCCGAAATTATCGGTCCACACCCCCGGCAGGGTATCCTGCATCAGATAGCCATCGCTCCAGTTCCAGCTCTTCTTCGCAAGGACGATCGTGCTGTCGACCTCGCGCACGGCGGTGGCGCTTTCCTTGCACGTTCCCGTCACGTGGATGATGAGCAGGTTCTTTTCGCCAGCGGCAAGGAACCTCCGCTCGCTTTCCCCGACAGCATCGAGCATCTCATCGGTGAAGTCGCCCACCTGGTAGGTCCAGGTGAAATCGCCCTCGCCGATCGAGGCATCCATCTGGGCGGATACCAGCCGTCCATCGGAATCAGCGCTTACCGAGCCGCTGGAATCGATCGCATAGGTGGTCCCCATAGAATCATCCGGCTGGAACACGTTCCCGAAATAGGTCCCCTCGAAAGTAAAGCCCAAAACCGCATCTTCGTAGGCGCCGCATTCCGCCGAGCCGTTATTCTCGACGGAAATAACCTCCCAATTGCCCACCAGGTCCGCATCTCCGATAAGGAACGGACGGGAATAGATGTTCCCCTTGCCGTCGACCAGGCTGCCGGTTTCGTCCACGAAGGTCTTGGAGCGGGAAGCGTCGAAGGCATACACGCCACCGGCGCAGCAGCCGGCAATGACGGCGAGCGCAAGCAGCGCGGCGAGGATCTTCTTCACAGGCTTCGCCTTGCGCCCTTCGCCCGTTGCGGTCTTTCCGGCCGCACCCTTCTCCGACACGGCTGCGCTTTCGGATGCCGCGGCTCCGCAAGACCCCTTCGGGGACGCCTTGCTGGCAACCTTCCCCGCAGGCAGGTCCGAAGAAGACGGGGCCTTGTCCTTCAGGGCGGGCGATTTTGCCTCCTCATCGGCCCCGATGCCGCTTTCGGGGGGAAGCCCCATGGCGCCTTCGCCTTGGGAAAGCCCGCCCGCCAAAGCATCGGCTTCGCGAGCGGCCCCGATGCAGGGCTCCAGAACGCGCGCCGCCATGAGCGCGTCGACGAAGGCATCCTCGTCCGGATAGTTCTCACGGTACAGTGCCTGCAGCGTGTTCAGCTGCAATTCCATGCCCGGGGAAAGGTCGGTCGGCTCCAAATACGCCGCGACCACGTCGATGCCCTTCGAGATGGCGAAGTTGATTTCGCGACGGCAATTCTGCGACGCAACCGAATTGGGGGTGATGAACGCGATGACGCACCGGGCGCCCACAAGCGCCTGTGCGATGAATTCGGGCCACTCGCTGCCCACTTCGATGCCCTGATCGTACCAAACGGCCACGTCCCGGCGCTTCAGGCGGTCCAACACGGGCATGACCTGATCGCTATCGCGATGCGAGTAGCTGATGAAGGCATAGGGACGTTCTTCGGGCATGGGTGCAATCCTCCAGGTAATACGCCAGACACCCGTCAAGACTACCGAACAATGGGGAAATGCGAAAGAAAAGCGCTGATGAGCGCAAGGGAATGGGCAAAGAAAGGCTCGAATGCGCCGGAATAGAAGAAAACGTGCAGCCGCCGAAACGACTGCACGTTCGATTCTAGGCAGACAACGCTTTGGAGTTGTTACTTCGCCTTGCCCTGATTCGCGACCTTGTTGATCTTGGCCTCGATGACGGCGGGATCGCCCACGTAATGCTTGTCGAGGACGTTCATGTCCTGATCGAAGGTGTAGACCAGGGGCACACCGGTGGGGATGTTGACGCCGATGATCTCTTCGTCGGAAAGCCCCTCGAACTGCTTGACCAGAGAGCGCAGGGAATTGCCATGCGCCGCGATGAGCACGCGCTTGCCGGCGCGCATCTGGGGCAGGATCTCTTCTTCGAAGTAGGGCCAAGTGCGGGCGATGTTGTCCTTCAGACATTCATGCATGGGCACGTTTTCGGGCTCGACATTGCGATATGCAGGCCAGCTGTGGGCATCGCGATCGTCGCCGGGCTCCAGTGCGGGCGGGCGGACGTCGAAGCTGCGGCGCCAGATCTTCACCTGGTCTTCGCCGTACTTCGCAGCGGTCTCGGCCTTGTTCAAGCCCTGCAGCGCGCCGTAGTGGCGCTCGTTCAAACGCCAGCTCTTGATAACGGGCAGCCAGTTGCGATCCATGTTGTCGAGCACGATCTGAAGGGTGTGGATGGCGCGCTTCAGATAGCTGGTATAGCACAGGTCGAAATCGAAGCCGGCCTCGGCGAGCGCGCGGCCGCCTTCGGCAGCCTCCTGCCTTCCCGTTTCGGAAAGGTCGACATCGGCCCAACCGGTGAACAGGTTCTTCTTATTCCATTCGCTTTCTCCATGGCGAATGATGACGAGCGTCATGGTGCTGGGGTTTTCGGACATCGTTCCTCCTGACCTCCCCTTATTTGCGTTCCCGCACGCATCCGGCATGCACCGGACGTGCAGTCCTATCATAAACGTTCCGCAGTCCGGCGCAAACGGGCGGGCTGCCGCATGCGGTCCCAGGGTGCGAAACCGAAGGGAAAGGCCACGGGCATGGAGAACGCCCGCACCGCTTGGACGCTGCGCTAGAATCTCCGATGAGAACAAGACCGCAGAGCGACGCAAGGCGAAAGGCAGGCAGCATGAACCATCTGGACGAATCCGCCCGAAAGGCGATCGCAAGATCGCGCATCCTGATCGCGCTTGCCGCCTGCTGCTGCATCGCCGCCCTGGGGATGGGCTTTGCCGCCATCGCCGGCACCTTCTCGCAGAACGCAGGGCTTGCCGCCGCCTGCATGGCGCTGCTGGTCATGGCGGCCCTGCTGTGCGGCGCGCTCGGAGCGACGCAGCGATCCGCCGCGCGCATGAAGGGCTGGGCTCCGGCACGGGAACGCACGGCCGGCGCCGGGGCAGGCGCCATTGCGGGCGCAGGCATCCCGAAACCCGAAGGAGCCGCCCAGGCCACCCCGTGCAGCGACGATGCGGGCGAACAAGCCGACCCCATGCCGGAGGCGCAGGCCTGCAACGCGGATACCGATGCCCCGGATAGCGGACAGGCCCCCGACCATGCGCCCGAAGCAGCGGACGCCCCCACTGAAGCGGAAGGCGAGCCCTCCCGGCCTGAAAGCGCGGCCGAGCAGCCCGCAGGAGACGACGGCTCCCACGGACCCGAGGAACCCATCGCCTACAAGGCGGCCTCCGATAGCGCGGCCGAAGCGGAGATGACCGAAGGGGAGATGCTCGTGGCAGCTGCCGAGGCGCTTCTGGAAGAAGCCGCCTCCCGCACCGACGCCGGCCACAATGGGGGAGACCCCGAAGAGGAAGCCGCCATGCTGAGCGACGAGATCTTCATGGAGCTTGCGGGCACCAGCCCCTTCATGCGCAAGGACGACGAGGATGGCGCCGATGCATCGCCCCAGTCGACCATCCGCACCCGCCGCATCGCCAAGGAACGCATCCTGACCGTGGATAAGATGCTTTCCCGCGCCGACGACGCCATCGCCGTTTCCCGCGACATCGCCCGCTCGAGCACCCAGGACCCGGCATTCGCCGGCCTGGCATCCATGCTCCGCGCAAGCGGCATCCTGGAGACGGAAGGCCTCCCGCAGGTGCACCCCATCAAGCTGACCAGGAACGACCGCTATTGGATGGGATCTTCTTCCGCGGGAATCCCCCAGCAGGTATTCGATGCCCTGCTCTCGCTGGAGGCCATCTTCAACATCAACCAGGACATCCAGACCATGCTGGGCAAGAAGCCCGACATGGAACATCAGACCGACACGCGCAAACGCATCATCGCCGTCCTGTCCGAAACGAGCAGCCGGGACGTCGACTTCCAATCGAAGATCGACTACCTTCCCTGCGCCTATGCCGGTTGCGACCCGCAGGACGTGTGCAGCGACTGGGCGCTGCGCTATGGAATCGCCACGGCCGCCGAAAATGCCAAGCTTCCCTTCCGCATCACCTTCGATATGATGACGAACGCCCGGGAAGGCGCCGCCCTCGTGCTGCTGGAAATCCCGCGTCCCGCCTGCTTCGGCTTCGTGGGACGCACGCCCGGGGAAATGGAATCCTTCGCACGCGACTACGCCATCCGCAGCGCCGTGTTCATGGCCCGCGCCGCATTCAAGGTCGGCTTCGGCGGCCAACTGAAGCGCGTCGTGGTGTGCTGCCACCCCCACGACGATGCGCGCACGCTGCTTTCGGTCGAGGCAACCCCCGAAAACCTTTCCAAGCTCATGCATATCACGGGCTCGCTCGCACCCATCCCCGTGCCCGCAAGCTGCCCATCTATCAGGCTTTCCTGCGAACACGACTGGCTGGAGCCGGTAGAGCCCCACATGCTGCCCGGCGACGACGCCCTGGGGGCACTGCGCTACATCCAGCTGGCGGAATCGAGCACGGAAGAGTGCAGCGCGATGCTTTCGCAGGCGACGGGGGCCAAGCTGGAATGCGACTTGGGCACCCGCGCCGAGGCGCCCATGGAGCAGGCATGGATGGGCTTGGGCAAGCTGGGCGACACCGTGGAAAGCGCCGTGAGCGCCATCAAGGTGATCAGCGACGAAGCCGAAACGCAGGACGTGCGCGAAGGCTGCGACCGCGCCATGAGGGCGCTCGTGGAAGGCACGGTGGAACCGGACCGCCTGGATCTGATCACCCGCATCTACCGCGGCGAGGGGGAATTGGAGCGCGCGCTCGAGTTCGGACTGCGCGCCTACACGTCGCAATCCCTCCCGGATATGGAGCGTGCCGTCTCCCAGCTTACCGGTCTGCTCGACACCCAGACGCAGATCAGCCTGATGGACGACACGGAAACGGCCTTCCGCTACTTCCACAGCATCCCCGACCGCATCCACTACAATCTGATAACCCAAGACCACCGCAAGGTCTCGCTCGTTCCCCACAGCTACTATTCCGCCAACGAGATGACGGCATACCTGCTCTGCCAGATCGGCAGGGCCCAGGATGCCGAGCCCTTCGCCCGCGAGATCCGCAGGATCGCCCCCTTCGCGCCCGCTTCCGCAACCATCCTGGCCCGCGTGCTCGAACGCCAGGGCAAGGTCCTGGAGGCCATCGAGGTGGTGAACGAGGCCCTGCTCCACGCAACGACGGTGCACGATGCCGCGCTGTGCTACTACCGCATGGCCTACTTGCAGTGGAGGACGGGACGCGAGGACCTGGCGAATGCCTCCTATCGCCTGACTGTCGCGCTGAATACCGAGATCTCGAAGCAGGCACGCCAAGAACTCGACGAGCTCCTTGCATCGAACGACGATCTGAGCGAGCTCTCGCCCACCGCCGCGTGCAAGAAGCTCGCTGAAGCAGGTATGAGGATTTGGGACCTGGAAGGGTTCAGGGACAAGATGGCCCAGGCCGCCATCCTGTGCGCCGACCAGCAGCTGTTCACGGCTGCATCCCAGCTGACCCTTTCGCTGCTGGAATTTCAGAAGGACGACGCGGTCACCGACGTCTACCGGTCCTTTTCCGTGTAAACGCCGAAACGCACGGCAGCGTGCCTACGAGGTTTCGCTGCCGTAGAAGGAAATGCCCTCGATTTCGGTCTCGGTGAGCACCATATCCACCGAGACGTCATGGCTTTCGAAGCGCAGCGACTGCTCGCTGATGAAATCGTCGCGGCACAGGCCGACGGAAATGCCCATGAAATCCGCCAGGAACACGTCGTAGTAACCGCCGCCATATCCCAGGCGATAGCCCACCCTGTCGAAGGTCAGGCCGGGCACGACGCAAAGCGCATGCTTGACTTCCTGCACGTCGAGCAGGTATTCGGGGTCGCGGACGGGCTCCCAGATGCCGAGCGCGGTCTCCACCAGCTTGTCCAGGGAATCCACGCGATACCATTCCATCTCGTGTGTTGCCGGGATGCAGCGGGGCAGGGCGACGGTCTTGCCGTCTTCCCACGCCTGCTGGATGATCCCGCGGGTTTCGACCTCGCTTCCCATGGAAAGATAGGTGAGGATGTATTCCGCATTCTT
>SFII01000114.1 GCA_004555335.1 Coriobacteriaceae bacterium
GGATTGACCACGGCTTCGAATTCCCCGCCCTCGGCAAAGCTGACACCGGAAACGATGAACAGCTCTTCGTAGACGGCAGAATCGAAAGCGGTAACCGCAGCGAACTTATCAGCGGGAACGGTCAGGGCAACCGCAGCTTCCTGGCTCTTGTTGATGCGCTTGTCACCGCGGGCCTTTTCAAGCGCCTTCATGGCAACCTCGCGCGCCTCGATTGCAGCACCGAATGCCTCCAGGCAGGCAGCACCCTTGTCTTCGGGCAGCGCGGGCACGAAGTCGGTAGCCTCGGGCCAGCCGGCCAGCTGCACGGAAACGGGACGGCCTTCCTTCTCGCGGATAGCAGGGGGATAGCACTGCCAGGTTTCCTCGCAGGTGAAGGAAAGGATGGGCGAAAGCACGCGGACCATCACTTCCAGGATGTTCATCATGACGGTCTGGGCAGCACGACGGCGGATGGAATCCGGGGCTTCGGCGTACAGACGGTCCTTGGTGACGTCCAGGTACACGTTGGACAGCTCGTTGGCAAAATCGTAGGCGGTACGGTACACGCCGTTGAAGCGGTAGGTATCGTATGCGTCTTCCACTTCGTGCAGGAAGGCGTAGGTCTTGGCCATCATGTACTGGTCGATAGGCTCCAGCTGATTCCAATCGGTCACTGCCTTGGAATCGTCGAAGTCGTTCAGATTACCCAGCAGGAAGCGGAAGGTGTTGCGGAGACGACGGTAAGTGTCGGATACCTGATCGAGAATGCTGGCACCGATGGACACATCCTGCGAATAGTCGGAGCTAGCAACCCACAGGCGCAGCACGTCGGCGCCGTACTTATTGCACACATCGTTGGGGTCGATGCCGTTGCCCAGCGACTTGGACATCTTGCGGCCCTGCTCGTCGACGGTGAAGCCGCAGTGCATGACCGACTTGTACGGGGGAACGCCGTAGGCACCCACGCTGGTGAGCAGCGAGGACTGGAACCAACCGCGATGCTGGTCGGAGCCTTCCAGGTACATATCCGCGGGGAAGCGCAGGCCTTCGCTCTCGCGATGACGGCATACGCTGGTATGGGTAACGCCGGATTCCCACCAAACGTCCAGGATGTCCTTTTCGGGGGCGAGATGGATGCAACCGCACTTGGGACACGCGGTGCCTTCGGGCAGGTATTCGGCGGGTTCCTTGGTGAACCAGGCGTCCGCGCCTTCGGTGTAGAACAGGTCGATCACCGCGTCGAAGGTTTCCTCGGTAGCCACGACTTCGCCGCAACCCGTGCACTTGAACACGGGGATGGGCACGCCCCAGCTGCGCTGGCGCGAAATGCACCAGTCGGGACGGTCCGCAACCATGGAACCGATGCGGTTGGAAGCCCAAGCGGGCACCCACTGCACATCGTTATGGATGGCATTCAGGGCAGCATCGCGCAGGCCGGTGTTGTCCATGGACACGAACCACTGGTCGGTCGCGCGGAAGATGACCGGCTGATGGCAGCGCCAGCAATGGGGATAGCTATGCTCGATGTCCTCATGCAAGATCAGGGCGCCGCGCTCGCGCAGCCACTCGATGATCACGGGATTGGCCTCGTTCACTTCCATGCCGCTGAAGGGGCCTCCGAAACCGGCGCCCTCTCCCACATAGAAGCGACCGTCATCGTCGACGGGCATGGTGACGGGGATACCGAACTTGTTGCCCGCCAGGTAGTCGTCGACGCCATGGCCGGGAGCGGAATGGACGATACCGGTACCGTCTTCCATGGTGACGTAGTCGGCGTAGATGAACAGGCCTTCGGCACCCTGGTCGCCGAAGATGGGCTGCTTGTAGCGGTTGCCCTGCAGGTCCAGGCCGGACATTTCCCAGGCCTCGCCGTTGGCACCTTCGACCAGATTGTATTCCCAGCCGAACTTAGCGCACAGCTTCTCCGCCAGCTCCTTGGCGACGATGGCAGCACGGCCTTCGTTCTCGACTGCCACGTATGCGGCTTCGGGATGCAGGATGACAGCTTCGTCTGCAGGCAGGGTCCAGGGGGTGGTGGTCCAGATGGCCACGTCCAGCTTGCCTTCCCAAGCTTCCAGGCCGGCGGGGATGGTGGTCATTTCGAAGCGTACGAAGATCGCAGGGCTCACTTCGTCGCCGTATTCGATTTCGGCTTCTGCCAGCGCAGTGTGGCAGTGGCTGCACCAGTGGATGGGCTTACGGCCACGGTAGATGGCGCCATCCAGGTACATCTTCTTGAAGATCTCGACATTGCCGGCTTCGAAGTTGGGGATGAAGGTCAGATAGGGATGCTCCCAGTCCGCATTCACGCCCAGGCGCTTGAAACCGTTGCGCTGGATGTCGACGAAGCGCTCGGCCCATTCGCGGCACAGGCGGCGAACGGTGGCCTGGGGCAGCTCGCGCATCTTTTCGGTGCCCAGCTTCTTTTCCACTTCATGCTCGATGGGCTGGCCATGGCAGTCCCAACCGGGGATGTAGGGGGTGAAGTAGCCGCGCTGGGCGTGGCTCTTGTTGACGAAGTCCTTCAGGATCTTATTGAAAGCATGTCCGATATGGATGGGCCCGTTCGCATACGGGGGGCCATCATGCAGAACGAAGGGCTCGTTGTCCTTGTTCTTTTCCAGGACCTTGCGGTAGATATCCAGGTCATTCCACCATTCCAGGCGCTTCGGCTCGTTTTCGGGCAGATTAGCGCGCATGGGGAAATCGGTTGTAGGCAGATTCATGCTCTGCTTGTACTTGTTGCCCACTAGCTTTCCGTACCTTCCCTATTCCTCACAACGCATCCGGGCATGCCGTATGCGATTACAACTTGCTGATTCTTTGTATAAGCAACAGCGCATTATATGCCATTTCGGCTGTTGGCATTTCGTGATAAGCCAATCTTCAGGCGAGAGCCATACGCAAGGCGGAAGACGGCACTGTGCCTAAAGATAGCGCTCAGCGGTTCAGGCCTTCGGGCAAAGCCCCCTTGCGCGCCCCCGCCCCGAAAGTTGCCGCAGCGTTCATGAACGCGATGATGTTTTCCTTCGGCGTGCTGGTGGGCACGGTGCATCCAGGGCACAGGGTGTATCCGCGCGGGTTGTCGGCGCCTTCGCCAAGGCATGCGATGATCGCCTGCTCGATGTCGTGCGGGGTACCGTTGGCAAGCACTTCCACCGGAGGGACGTTTCCGCTTATCGCAACGCGGTCGCCATGCAGCCGCTTGAACGATGCCAGGGATTCCTTGTTGTCCATCCAAAAGGCGCAGATGCCAGCATCCACGCAGTCGGCCCACCTATCGGAAGTGTGGCCGCAGATATGGAGCGAGGTCGCACCCTGAAAGGCGTTCACCCGCTCGACGCACTCGCATAAGTACGGCAGGAAGAATTCGTCGAACTGCCTTTTGCTGATCACATCGCGCGATGCCATGGGCTCTGCCAGCATGAAGCCTATCCCCAGGCGTTCGCGCAGGTCATGGGCGCAGGTGACCACGCATTCGGTGGTAAAGCGCATGAGCTTATGGACCCCTTCGGGATCCTTCCTGGTCGCACGCAACAGCCTCTCCGTCCCGAACAGGCCGGCAGCCGCGGTGAAGGGGCCCGCCAATCCACTGCTCAGGTTGCGTACATCGCCGAAACGGTCCTGCAGCCTGTCGAAGGCCTGCACGATAAGCGGAATCCTCCCGTCCTTCAGGGGATCCACCACATCAAGGCTATCCACCTGATCGAGCGAATCAATCAGGGGCTTGTCGATGTAGGAAACGGACTTCTTGGGATAGGCCATTTTCGTGCCCATGGCCTCAACCATGGTGCGCAGGCCCAAACCGATGCCCATATTGTCGGCCTGGAAGTCTTCGGCAACGCGTGTTTCCACATCCACCATGGCATCAACGGAAAAGTAATAGTCGCAGATGTCGTAGCCGTACATCGGCGGGATGGTCTCTCCGATGGAGAAGGTGACCGGAATGCGATCGACGCGATCACCTGCCGCATACGCCTTCGCTCGTTCCTTCGGTGTCATTTCAGGTTTGATCAAGTCCATTGCATTCCTCCAAACAAAAGCCGGCCCGGAAATCCAGGCCGGCACATTACCGCAATAAAAGCTAGGTTTACTTCCACATGGGAACCAGGCAGCCACCGTAGGTGGTTGCGAAGCAGTCAGCCAGCTCGTCGCACTGCGCCAGGTTTGCGAAATCCTTAGCCCACTGCGCATCGGCATCCTCGGCACGGACTACGAAGCCCAGGGGATAATCCTTACCGTCAGAAGACTCGACTACGAAATCGGTGGCATCCTTGCCGGCATTGAACATATGCTGGGCAGCCAGGATAACGGCATCCACGTCATCGATGGACTGGGGCAGCACAGACATCTCCGCCTCGATGAACTCCAGGTTCTTGGGGTTTTCCTCGATGTCGAAGACGGTGGGGGTTTCAACGCCTTCCTTGATCTTGATCAGGCCGTTTTCCTCGAGCAGACGCAGGCCGCGGGCACGATTGGAATCGTCGTTGCACAGGCCGATCTTGGCACCATCCTGCAGATCGTCCAGCTTGTCGATCTTGGTGGAGTACATTGCGAACAGAGGATAGTGGGTGTAGGGCTCGACCATGACGAAATCGGAGGCTTCGGTAGTTTGTGTGACAAGGGGCTAGCCTAGGCAGCAACGCTCTTCGC
>SFII01000115.1 GCA_004555335.1 Coriobacteriaceae bacterium
AGAGACCGTGCTCTTCGAGTTCGATGAGGAATCCGCGAGCTTCGCCTGCCCGCTGACCGATACCCAGGAGAACTTCGTGAAGAAGGACGATCCGCGCAACGCCACCTCGGTGTTCGTATTCGCGGACCTGGTGCCCTGCCCCGATGGGGTTTCCTCCGAGCAGGCGCAGCAGGCGGTCGAGCGCGTGATAGTGCGGCATCCGGTGCTTGCTGCGAAGGTGGAACGCCGCGATGGGCGTTCGTGGTTCGTGAGCGGCGGCGACCCGGTAATCCAAGTGGTCGACGCGAGGATGCAAAGCCCGCGCAAGGTGTGGCGTGATTTCACGGTGCCCTTCGATTTCGAGCAGTGCCTTTCCCGTTTCTGGATCGTCCACAGCCTGAAGGGTACCGCTGTGCTGCATGCCTGCCACCATTCCATCAGCGATGCCATTTCCATGGCGGCTTTGGGCGATGAGTTGCGCGCCCTGATGCAGGGAGAGCATTTCGAGGGGATTGACCTGGGCTTTTTGATACTCGCCTCGAATGCCGAGCGGGCACGCAGGACGCAGGCGTATGCACGGGCGCGCAGCTACTTCGAGGATGCCATCGAGCGCATGGGCTTCGCCTCGTCTATTCCGGCGTCCGACAATGCAGGTGGCAACCGTCCCGGTACTGCCTTCGTGACCCTTCCCGGTTGCGCCGAACGTGTGGATGCGTATGCGCGTGAACAGGGCATGACCCGCGGAATGGTGTTCCACGCAGCCTTCTCGCATGTGCTGGTGCGCTTTTGTGCGGTTTCGCAGGGCGAGGATGCCAAGCTCGATGGGGCAAAGCCCGGTGCGGTGATGTACAAGACCGGTTTGCACGGGCGATACGAAGACGGTTTCGAAAAGGCCCTGGGCTGCTTTGCGGATTTCACCATAGTGGTGAACGAGCATGCCGGGAGCTTGCAGGAAAGCTGCGGGAACATCAAGCAGGTGATGCTGGGTACCATCGAGCGCTCGGTGTATCCCTACAAGCTGCTGAAGGATGCGCATCCGGACATCACGCATCTGATGTTCTTCGAGTACGTTCCCTTGGCCGATACCCATGAAGCGGGAAGGGTGAAGCGCGTGCGGCGGCACGGCTGCGAGCTTACGGTGGAGCATGTGCCCGCCCGCGATGACTCCCAGGTGATGGGCAGTCTGATTGCTGCGGTTTACGACACCGAAGACGGCTTCGTGTTCACCGCGGAGCATTCGTCGAAGTACAGTGAGGGGATGATCGAGGTTCTGGCGCTTGACTTCTTCAATGCCTTGTTGGAACTGATCGGATAGCCCGTCCAGGCTACCAGAGCAAGCCATGCTTGCGCAGAAAACCGCCGATACCCTGCCCGTCGAAGCGGTGGTCGAGATACCGTGCGATTGCCTGGCGATAGGATTCTGGGAAGGGCGCTATTCCGCCGCCGTTCGTTTGCAGCTGCCGTACCGCCTGGGGCAGGGTCCGGTCCAAAAAGGCGTCGAGTGCAAGCGAGCACAGTTCCAAAGCCTCCAGCCCATCGATTCGCTCATCGGGGGTCAGGGGCAGCGGGATGCTTCCGTGGATGAGGCCGTTGCGCAGCTGGTAGGAAGCTACCAGCAGCACGAATACCTGGGGGGATATCCCCAGGTCCCCGGTAAGGGCAAAGAGCTTTCTCGTGGCGGGGGTGCTCGGCGCTTCGGAAAGCTGCGCGAGTGCGCCGCGGGGATTGAGCCCGCATTCGCGCGTCAGGTCTTCGGCCAGGTCGCCGAGCGTACGCTGCGCTTCACAGAAGGGCAGGGAATGGAGCACGGTGAAGTAGGGCAGGGGATGCGCTGGGTCGACGAGCGCTGCCAGGGCGCCGATGGATGCGTTGTCGATCATCTGGATGCGGAAGCGTGCCGGCAGCTGATCGGTATTACGGCCCAGATGAGCGGCTTGGGCTGCTTCGAAACGCGCTGCGGTGTGCCCGCAGAGGGCATTCACCGCCGTCCAGAGCTTGAGGAAGCGGTCGGTTGTCGCGGCTGTTTCCCGTGCGCCCATGAAGGCGCGTATGGCATTCGAAAGGCAACATACGCCTTCGAAGGACCCTGTTGCCGCCAGGGCTCGGGCAACCGCTGCTTTGCGCCAGCGTTCGTCCAGCCCGAAACGGGGGTCTTCGATCAGGAGGGATGCTTCTTGTTCGGTGAGGGTGCTCTGCGTTCTCATGATGTTCCGTTCGCGGATCGTCCGGTTTGCCGAGGGCCTGCTTTATCGGGAGCTTTCGGGCACAATGGATGGCGGATTAGGCTGCCCCGATATCTTGTTGGATAATGAGCATAACGTATGGAAATTGCTGCCGCATCGGGTTTCGCGGGCGGTTTTGCGTTGGGCTCGCGTTTGATTCATGGAGTAGGGGGCACTTTGGAAGACGTGCGCATCCTTATGGAAAGCGTTGCGTATCTGGAAGATCCTGCCGAATACGCGAAAGCGTATGCCCGGCTTCCCCGTTTCCGGCAGGAAAAGGCGGATTCGCTGCTGTTCGAGCACGATAGGCGGCTGAGCGTGGGGGCGTGGTTGCTCCTCGAGCGGGCTTTCATGTTGGAGGGGCTCGACCTGGGCGTTTATGCAATCGGGCATTCGGGCTGGGGAAAACCCCATGCAGTGGGCAGTCCCCTGCGTTTCAGCATCTCGCATTCCGGCGAATACGCCATGTGCGCGGTTTCGCGTGCGGGGGAAGTCGGATGCGATATCCAGCGGATAGACGCATACGACGGGGGTCTTGCCCGTGCATGCATGATGTCTTGCGAGGTATCTGCAATCGAGGCGTCATCGTGCTGCGGCGAACGCGCGCTCCGTTTCTGCAGGCATTGGGTTGCCAAGGAAAGCTACATCAAAGCACTCGGCTGCGGGTTGGCGAAGGCCCCTGCTTCCTTCGCTGTCGGTTTGCGCGATATCGGGGAATCGGATTCGGGATGCAATCCGAAGAATCGTGGTGCGATCGGAGAAGCGCTGGTTTTCGATGGGGGGCGAGCTGGCTGGGCGAACATTTTCGAAGCGCGTGCTCCCGAAGGCTATTGCGCTGCGGTGTGCGCGCTTGTTCGCGGGCCCCTATTCCAGGTCGATGCGCAGGCTGCGTCCGCAGCCGCGGGCAAGGATCTCGAGTGTTTCTAGAGTGGGGTTTCCCTTGCCGTTTTCTATGCGGCTGATGATGGCCTGCTGCACGCCGGTTTCCTGGGCCAATTGGGCTTGGGTGAGTCCGGCGGCGCGGCGTGCACGGCTGATCTGGGTGCCCAGGGCGACAGGGGCGCTCAGGGCCTTGTTCAAGTCGAAGCTGCGGTAGTTGGTTTCGGGCACTTCTTCTAAAAGGAAGTCGTCGCGCCAACAGCGGCCCTTCGTCTTTCCTAGTAGGCTGGGAAGGTAGTATTCGTCGATGCCCGCTGCATCCAGTACCTGCTCGATGTTGTCGCGATCTTGCGGGGGAACGCGGTCTTCCACCCAGCGCCGGGCGCGGCTGCCTCCTACCAGCAGCGTTCCGTCCTGTTTGTGTAAGGCCAGCTCAAGGGGCAGGTCCTTCGGTTGGGCCCATTGCGCGAGCTCGATCCGGTAGCTGTTTTCCCCCGGCTCGAACAGCACCCAGGCTGCGGCGCGGCGCTTGCGCTTCAGGGGGTTATAGATGGCGAAGACTCTCAAAACGCCTCCATCTGCCTTCGATGATCTGCCATGATGCATCCACGAAGTCGTCTGCGCCCAGGCCCATCAGGTCGCCCACGATGCGCTTGCGCACTGCGGCGGTGAGGCGGGGGAGTGCGAAGGCGGGGTCGACCAGTTCCAGGTTGTCTTCCAGCGAAGTGGATCCGATGCAGTTCTCGGTATTGATGTCGTAGGTGCAAAAGCGCTGCCAGGTGTCCATGGGGAAGGAATTGACCAGGGAAAACGCCAATGGAGCAAGCGGGGAGAGCTCCAGGTTCCCGTTCGCCTTGCGCACCACCTCGACGGCGTGGGCATTCCGTCCGCGCGTGGCGGTCAGGTAGTCGGCAATCGCCATGCCGGAAAGCGCGCCGGCCCATCCCACGCGCCGGCACAGCTGCAAGGGGGATTCCCCGTGTTGGGCGCGCAGCTCGAAGAAGCGGTCGAAGGGCATGGCGGACTCGCCGCGTTCGAGGAAGTTGCGGCTGCGGATGATCCAGCGGGGCTGCGGGCAGTCGGCCACAAGGGCGCAGACCAGCTGCACCCCGATATGCGCGATGCCCAGTTCGCCCATCAGCCTGCTGCAGATGAGCTCGGCGAAGGCATCGTGGCAGTGCGTCCCGAAGCCCCCCTTGCCCGAAAGCTTGTAGAAGACCGCATTGCAGCCGGTGCCCTCGCGGGCTTTCGCGCGGCATCCGCCCAGTCCGCTGGGGCAGCGCACCTCGTCCCAGGAAAGGTAGCGCAGATCCTGCGGGGTTTTGACTATGTCGTAGTTGCGGGGAATGGGAC
>SFII01000015.1 GCA_004555335.1 Coriobacteriaceae bacterium
CTTTTCCATGGTGGCATCGTAGGCAGCCATGGCCTTATGCGCACGCTCCACCACCTGGGCGGACGGGGTACCGAGCGGCATGCAGCAGTCGAAGTTGTTCTTCGCCTCGTACATGCAGCTGCGGGCAAGACGGTTGAAAACGCGGGTGAGCAGGGCGCCTTCCTTCAGGACGGGGTCGGAAATGCGCGGATCGGCGCGCTTTTCCGGGTCGGGTTCGAAGGCCTTGGGCTTGAAGCCCACGGAACGCTGGTCCAGACCCAAGGCAAGCCAATGGGCGCGCAGCTGCTCGACGGTATAGTGCTCGAGCAATTCATCCGCCGAAGGGGGCTTGACCGCACTGGAAGACGACGCCTTCTTGTTGCCCAAGAGCATGTGATAGTTGGCGATCAGCTGGGTCTGGCGCAGGTCGTCGCCCGTAGGCTGCATCGTGCGGGTGTTCTCTTCCTGGACCGCCGCCCACAGGGCAGGCTGGGCGACCCCGTAGAAGTAGATGTTGTCCTGGCCGATGAACTGGTAGACCTTCGCATCGTCGCTGCACCAGAAGTCCTTCCAGGAATCCTCGGGCAGGCCCAAGGCGTCGTTGCAGGCCTTGGTGAAGGAAATGGGGGCCCACAGGCTTTCGGGCCAGCACCATACGGTCAGGCCGTCCACGCCCTCCATTTCGGGAACGGGAACGCCCCAATCGATATTGCCGGAGATACGGAAGGGAACGAGCGCCTTGCCCGTACGGAAGCGAATGCCCGCCTCGCCCAGGATGCCGCGCGCATCGTCGCGGGCCTGGATATTCTCGAATTCCAAAGAAAAGCTCTGCTTGCCCTTTTCGGCTTCGCGGAATACATGCTGGGGCAGTTTATCGGCAATCTGGCGATACTGGTCCAGAGCCTCGTTCTTCACGAAGATGATGGGGGGAACCAAAAATTCCTTGACAGTGTCGGTCACCACCTGGCGGACATTGGGGTCTGCCTCCTGGGTTTCGGTGAAAGCCGCGAGGAATTCCCCGAAATCGGGCAGGTCGAAATACCAATTCCTGACGGGACGCATTTCGGGCGTAACCCCGGTGATGGAGGACTTGGGGGCGATCAGGTCCTCGGGAGCGTACTGATGGCCCAAGTCGCATTCGTCGGCATAGCCATGCTCGCTCTTGCAGCCCTGGACGGGACAGCGCCCCTGCACCTGACGGCCGTTGAGGAAGGTATCGGCCACGGGATCATAGAACTGCAGGGTCTCCTGCAGATGCAGATGGCCGTTTTCATGCAGGCGGCGGATGAACCATTCGCTCACCTGGTTATGGACTTCGCCGGCATGACCGATGCCGCTGCCATCGTAGATGGAGAGGCTGATGTCATAGGCATCCAAGGTCGCCTTCTGCTTGTTGTGGTTGCGCATGACGTAGTCCGCGATGGTCCCCTCGAACCCGCCGGCTTCCACAAGCTTGCGATAGCCTTCGTTGATGGGAGAGCCATAGCAGTCGGTACCGGAAACGAATCGCACGTTATCCGCACCGATACGGTCGCGCAGGAAGCGCGCAAAACAGTCAGCGGGAACGAAGACGCCTCCCACATGACCGAAATGAAGCGGCTTGTTGCCGTAAGGCATGCCCGCCGTTACCACAGCGCGAGCAGGCCACTTCACATTGCTGAAAGTCTGAGCCATTGCCCTGCAACTCCTTTTTTACCTATACGTAAATGCAACTACTTGCAGTTTTTCGTTTTATTCGGCCGCCACAGGGGCGACCCGCACGCTAGAGCGAGCCGAGTAGGTTCTCTATTCCGCTGGTTGCGAAATACAGCTCCGTGGTCTCATAGGAATCTCCACACCCTGCAAGCTCCGCCGCCTTATCGCAGGCATCTTCCAGCGTGCCGATTTCGTCGACCAAGCCCATCTTCTGCGCCGTGATGCCGGTCCACGTCAAACCGTTTGCCCACTCGTTCGCGACTTTACGCTCGGACACTCCCCTGCCTTCGGCGACGTTGGCGATGAACATCTGGTTGATCTCATCGACCATCTGCTGGTAATGCTCGCGCTCTTCATCGCTCAACTCGCGGATACCGTAGCTGGAATCCTTGGATTCGGCACTGGAGATGGTGTCGATGTTGATGCCCAGCATCCCCATCAAATCGGAATAATCCATCAGCTCGATGATCGTTCCGATAGAACCCACCTCGCTGGATTGCGCAGCGAAGATGTAGTCTGCCTGGCTGGAGATCTCATACGCGGCGCTCGCGTTGATCGCCGCAGTTGATACAACCACGGGCTTTTCGAAATCCTTCAGGTATTCGGTCATCTCCTCGCCGGCTGTTGCGGTTCCACCGCCGGAATTGACCCTCAGCACCACAGCCTTGATGGACGGGTCGTTGGCAGCTTCATCGAGCAGCATCTTGAAGCCTTCGGGGCTGCACGCGGAGCCGTCATACTGGATCGTACCGTCGAGCGTGATGACGGCAACCCTATCGCCCAGGGAAATGGACGAGCTGTTCGCCGCCGAACCCGAAACGCACGATCCGACGCCCGCAACGATCAGGAGCACGAGCAGCAAGACAGTCACCAGCAAGGGCGCGTTACCCTTCTTGGAAGACAAGGGCTTCGCTGCAACTGCCGCAGCAGAAGGAGCGCCTGCCATTGCGGCTGCAGCATGCGGATGGACGGGCGCCGAAGCACGGGCCGCTGCGCCCGCCTGGGCTTTCTGCTCCTGCCACCCCCCTGGCGCCTGGGACGCTGCACAGCCCGGCCTCCCGGATGCATCGGGTTGGACGGAGGGGTTGGGTTCGATGGGAACGGGTCCGTTGTTGGGGGTCTGATTGCTCATATTCGCGCTTCCTAAAGTTCGATGTGCTCGCCGCTATGGGCAGTCTGTGCCTTCTTCGCAGTACGGAGCAAGAATGCCTGGTTGGTATCCGTCTGCTTCAAGGACTTGATCAGCATGTCCATGGCGCGCTCAGGATTGTTCATGTTCGAAAGGATGCGGCGAACGGCCCAGATAAGCGGTGCCTCCTGCGGGTCGAGCAGCAGCTCCTCCTTACGGGTACCGCTCGAAACCGGATCGATTGCCGGGAAGATCCTTCGATCGGCCAGGTTGCGATCCAGCTTGAGCTCCATGTTGCCGGTTCCCTTGAACTCCTCGAAGATGACTTCATCCATCTTCGATCCAGTATCGATAAGCGCAGAAGCCAGAATGGTCAAACTGCCGCCACCTTCGATATTGCGCGCAGCGCCCAGGAATCGCTTAGGCGGATAAAGCGCCGTGGAATCGACACCGCCGGAAAGGATACGTCCGCTCGCGGGCTGCGCCAGGTTGTACGCACGGGCAAGGCGGGTGATGCTGTCGAGCAGGATCACTACGTCGCGGCCGTTTTCGACGAGGCGCTTCGCACGCTCGATTACCATTTCCGCCACCGCAATGTGGTTTTCGGAAGGCATATCGAAGGTCGAGGAAACCACCTCCCCCTTGATGGAGCGCTGCATGTCGGTCACTTCTTCGGGACGTTCGTCGACCAGCAGGCAGATCAGATGCACTTCGGGGTTATTCGCGGTAATGGACGCAGCGATATCCTTGAGCACTGTGGTCTTGCCGGCCTTGGGCGGGGACACGATCAGCCCGCGCTGGCCCTTGCCGATAGGCGCGGCCAGGTCGATGACGCGCGCGGTGATGGCCGATTTGCCGTGCTCCATGAGCAGGCGCTCGTCGGGATAGACGGGGGTAAGGTCCGCGAATCGCGGGCGCTTGCCCAAATCGTCCAGAGCGGTCTCATTCACGGTATCGATGCGCTGGATGGCCGCGAACTTCTCGTTGTCGCGCTTGGGCCTGATCTGGCCCTTCACGAAGTCACCCTTGCGCAGGCCATTGCGCCTGATAAGCGACGCTCCCACATAGACGTCATGCTCGCTCGGCAGATAGCCCTCGGTTCGAAGGAAGCCGTATCCATCGGCGAGGATATCCAAGACGCCCTCGACCTCGACGAAGCCTTCCTTCCTGATGCTGGCCTCCAGCACGGCGGCAACCAAATCGGCCTTGAGCAGGCCCTTGTGGTTCACGCCCAGTTCGTCGGCCTTCTGACGCAATTCGACCACCTTGAGCTTGGCAAGATCCTCTGCCGTGGTCTTGGGCACGATCGGCTCGCGGTTCTGCCCCTGCTGATGCTGGCGGCGTTGACGACGGCGATCGCGGTCGTATTCCTTGCCGTTGCGCCTCTCGCGATCGCGATCGCGTTCGCGGTCGCGCTTCTGGCGGTCCTTCTTCCCGCGCTTTTTCCCGTTGTCGTACTGATTGCGGGAAGTGCGTTCTTCGTCGTCTTCGCGTCCGTCTTCGGCTTCGTTTTCGGAACGTTCAAAACGGCCTTCGGCATCTTCACGGGAAGCTTCCTGCTGGCTTTCGCGATCAACGGGCGCTTCGTGGGATTCGCTATCGGACTGCGCTTCAGCGGAAACGCGCCCCTCGCTCGCCTGCGCGCCGGATTCGTCCTGTGAAGCCGCATCGGCCGGCTGTTCGGCGTCGGCCTTCTTCCTGCGGCGCGGTTTGGGGGCATCGGCGTCTTGGGAGGATCCATCCACCTTCACAGCGTCTGCAGCTGCAGGGGCCTCCGCCGGAAGAGGGTTCTTACGAGGACGGCCGCGGCGGGGTTTGGGAGCTTCCTCCTGCGCCTGGGCAGATGCGTCTGGCGCCTGCTCGGATGCGGTCGGATCCACCTTTACCTTGCGGGGACGGCCGCGACGGGGCTTGGGGGCATCGGCGGTATCCGCCGCCGAGCCTGCGTTTTCCGCGGTTTCCCGGGAATCGGATTCTTTGGCGACACGCGGCTTTCGCGTACGGCTTTTCGCGGAAGGGGCTTCATCCCCGCTTCCGGCAGCCATGCCGCCTGCTTGGGACTGGGCTTGGGCATTCAATGCCGCAGAGGATCGGGCGTAAGCCGGAATGTATCCTTCGGCTGCCCGCTTCGCCTCCACCGAGGAACGGGCGTAGGCGGGAACATACGTTTCGGCTGCTTCGGTGCGCTTTGCAGAAACGCGGGACCCTGCGGCAGCAGGAGCACTTGCCGCCGCAGGGCCGGAAGCAGGTGCGGAGGCCTTGGGCTCCGCCGCCTGCTCGAAACCGTTTTGGGGTTCTATCATGCGTTCTGTACCTTCTCCCAGTCCTTCATGAAGGAATCAAGGCCGCGATCGGTCAAAGGATGCTGAACCATCTTCTTCAGAACGCCGAAGGGAACGGTGGCGATGTCTGCACCCATGAGTGCGCACTGGGTGACATGGTTTGCGCTGCGCACGGATGCTGCGATGATCTCGATCTGCTCGCCGTTCACCGTATTGTTGGTGAAGTCGTAGTTGCCGATTGCCTGGACGATGTTGCCCACCTGAGCCAAACCGTCGTCGGAGATGTCATCGAAACGGCCGATGAAGGGGCTGATGTAGCGGGCGCCCGCACGTGCTGCCAGCAATGCCTGGGGAACGCTGAAGCACAGGGTCATGTTAACAGGAACATTCTGGTCTGCCAGCGCGCGGGTTGCGGCGAGGCCTTCGACCATGGTGGGAATCTTCACCACGATGTTGTCTGCGATTTCGGCCAGTTCCAGGCCGTCACGGACGATCTCATCGCGGGTCATGGCAACGGATTCTGCGGAAACGGGGCAGTCGGGGCCGACGATCTCGCAGATGCGCTTCATGTGCGCATGGAAGTTTTCCAACCTGCCGCCGATCTTCGCATACAGGGACGGATTCGTGGTTACACCGGCCAAAGCGCCCCAGCTGGCAGCTTCTTCGATCTCGGCGAGATCTGCGGTGTCCAGAAAGAACTTCATGTAGTCCTCCTTCAAAAGCCGCGCATACGCATACCAACAGACGCACACGCGGACCGGATTCTGACTGGGATTGAAACGACGCTTCTTTAGGAAGCATAGAACGGGTTCATTTTAGCAGATTCGGCATTACGAAACGGCGGGGAAAAGGCCCCGATATCGCCACATATGATCGAGCGGACCATTGCCCTTCCCTAACTGGGGGTCATGCATCAGTGCGCCGGTGAGGTAAGCCTTCGCCTCCCGAACGCTCTGGGACATGGGATGGCCGCATGCCAACCCGCAGGCGATGGCGCTGGAAAGGGAACAGCCCGTTCCGTGGCTGTTCTGGGTCTCGATGCGCTTGCCGCAGATCCACTCGGCGCTATCGGCACCGAAGAGCAGGTCGTTTGCGCTCCGGGCAAGATGCCCGCCCTTCACGAGCACGTATGCATCGGGGCGCATATTCGCATGGATGGCCTTTGCCGCACGGAGCATGTCGTCTTCGCTGTCGATTCTCATACCTGCAAGCACCTCCGCTTCGGGCAGGTTGGGGGTGAGCAGGTCTGCCATGGGGAAAAGGCGCTCCACCAGGGTTTTCACGGTCTCGTCAGCCATGAGGGCCGATCCGCTGGTGGAAACCATGACGGGATCGAGCACGATACCGCACGCCCCGTTAGCCTGCAGGCCATCGGCAACGGCGTTTGCGATATCCGCGGAAGAAACCATGCCGATTTTCACGGCATCGGGGCGGATATCCTGGAAGACGACATCGATCTGCCGGCGCACGAACAACGCATCCACATCCTGGACACCATAGACCCCGGTGGTATTCTGCGCCGTCAGGGCGGTGATTGCCGTTTGGGCAAAAAGACCGAATGCCTGGATGGTCTTAATGTCCGCCTGGATTCCCGCACCCCCGCTCGAGTCGGAGCCGGCAATGCTCAAGACGGAGGGGATCTCCTTCCCATCGAGCGCGCTGGGACGCCAGGTGCTTTCGATTTGCGACTGCCTTTCCTTGGCGCGATTGATGGCGCAGATCATTCCGGGCATGGGACGCATGTTCGGATTCCTTTCATATCTAGCAGTGTTCAACTTCCATATGCGGTAAAGCTCCAAGAGAAAAGACCACCAAGGCATTTCCCCTTTCCAAACGGATACCGGCCTCGTCGCCGCAAAATTCGTTGGACAGCCCGAGAGAGCAATCGTCGGAAAGCTCTGCGTCGCAAAGGGAGTACTTCAAACCCCATTCGCTTACCTTAGAAGCGGTTCCACCGTATGCGAACACGGAAACGAAGCGCCCGTAGGGTGCGCCGTCGAGTTTGCAGGGATCGAATTCCTTGAATCGAATCCGATTCGCACCCTTGCCGTCGAGCATGGTAATGGCGAAATCATCACCGATCCCGACCAGCGAGGAACCCTTCCTTGCATAGCGTGCGAGAAGCTGGATATTGGCTATGGTGTGGTCTATCCTCCCGGCAAAAGCTCCGTACAGGTACAGCAGGCCGAAACCCCACTCTCGCGCAAGACGCAGGGCAAGCTCCATATCGCTTTCATCCTTTTCGGCGGGAAAGCATTCCACTTCATCGCCTTCGGGAACGAAACCCAGAGAATCGAAGTCGCCCAACACATAGTCGGGCCGTATGCCCGCCTTCTGCAAGCTGGCATAACCGCCATCGACGGCGATCACGCAATCGAATTCCATACTCAGGAAATGATCCTCGTTGAAATCGGTGGCTCCCACCAAAGCTGCTGCCGACATGGCCATCCTTCCCGTTCTGTTCTGCTAGAATATCATGCGAGCGGGCTGGACAACCGCGGACCTGCTTGGCAGGGATGAGGAAAGTCCGGGCTTCAGAGGGCAGGATGCCAGCTAACGGCTGGGCGGGGCGACCCGACGGAAAGTGCCGCAGAAAAGAAGACTCCCACTAGCGCCTTGGCGCTAAGGAAAAGCTGAAACGGTGCGGTAAGAGCGCACCAGCGCGCTGGTAACAGCGTGGCTTGGAAAACCCCATCCGAAGCAAGTGCAAATAGGAACGCTATGCGACGGCCCTTTCGCGCGTTCGGGTTGCATGCTAGAGGCGCACGGTGACGTGCGCAGTAGATAAATGGTTGTCTTAAACGACAGAACCCGGCTTACAGGCCCGCTCCATCTTCTTCGCAATTTGCCGGAACCAATTACAACCGCAGGCATTATGCGAGTTGCCACGGGCTTGGGGCAGGCACAGCCGAATGGCGCCCCCCTTCCGAAAACGCATTCCGGCAAGGGCAGCCCACCGCACCCGAGCAGCGACCGCATTCGCACTACACGCGTTCGAGCGAAT
Organism: Coriobacteriaceae bacterium; assembly: GCA_004555335.1. Lineage (GTDB taxonomy): Bacteria > Actinomycetota > Coriobacteriia > Coriobacteriales > Eggerthellaceae > W1P20-047. Next base: position 8,090 of record SFII01000015.1, read on the forward strand.
CCATCCACTCCTGCACGCCCTCCTGGCTCACATCGAGCTGGATAAGCTTGGTTCGCGCCGTATCGCCGCGATAGACGCTCACGCAGCTTTTCGAAACGCCGATGGATTTGGCGATTGCAGCGCACACTCCGGCATTCGCCTTCCCGCCCTCAGGCGCTGCCTTCACCTTCACCTGCACGACAGGCTGGCCGTTAGAATCATCGCGGATGCCCATAACGGCGTCACGCCCCGACCGGGGCGTGACGTGCACAGCGATGATCTGTTTGGACTTCCCTGCCAAATTAATCCAGGTCGTCCATGTCGAAGGAATCTTCGGTGTCACCGAAGCCGCTGAAGTCCTTTTCCACCTGAGAAGGCCTGGGGATGGAAGGTGTGGCAACGGTTGCGCCGGAAGGAGCGTATACGGCAGCAGGTGCCTGGGTTGCAACGGGGGTATAGGGGCGCTTTGCGGTGATGAGGCGCTTGCCCTCCAGTTCCACCAGGATGTCCTGGGAGCTGCTGATGAAGTCGTTCAGCAGGTCGGCGTAACGGCTGCGGGCATCCTCGCGATCGTCTTCCAGCTTCTTGATTTCATCGAGGATGCGCTGCTTTTCGGCGGAAGCCTTGTCCAGGATACGCTGGGCTTCGTCTTCTGCATCACGACGGGTCATTTCGGCGTTTGCGTTGGCGTTGGCGATAACCTCGTCAGCAGAGCGCTGGGCGATGATCAGGGCCTGGGCGATAGCGGAGTCGTCCGCGCGGCGTTCGGAAAGGGCGCCTTCCAGCTCGCGGATGCGGGCATCGCGCTTATCCAATTCGAAGCGGGAAACACCGAAGGAGGATTCGGCTGCAGGAGCTTCCTCGCGGGCGGTGCGCAGCTTTTCGCGAAGATCTTCGATCTCGGCGTTCAGGGCATCGAATTCATTGGCGACGATCTCCAGGAAGTCATCGACCTGGCCGACATCGTAGCCCTTGCGCTCGATGGAGAAAGACTGGTTGTTCACATCGTTAGAAGTAAGTGCCATCGGTATTTCTTCCCTTCATTAATTACAATGGGCGGCCTGCCCATGGATTTACAGAATTCTCGCCAGAAAACTAACGACAAATTGTAGTACAAGAAGTGCGATGATTGGGGTGATATCCACCACACCTCCAATAGGAGGAATCAACTTCCTGAACAAATTCAAATAAGGCTCGGTAATCTTCTCGAAAAAGGCTTTGACATCCATCAGGATACCGCCGCCATTCATGGGAACCCAGGTCAAAATGCAATAAATGACGATAACCATGGAGTAGAGGTTCCCCAATTTCACAATGAGCAAGGAAATCATGCACCCAGCTCCTTAGAACGCGCAATCGCCGCCCTCACGCCGGCAGCGAGCGATTCGGAAAAGCCGCCATCCTCCATTGCGGCCAACGCGGCAAGCGTGGTGCCGCCGGGACTGCTCACCGCGATACGGGTCTCTTCGGCGGACTGCCCGCGCTCTGCCATGAGCGCGCCTGCGCCGAACACGGTCTGTGCCGCAAGGCGCTCGGCAAAATCAGCGTCCAAACCAGCCTGCGCCGCAGCGGCGGCAAGCGCTTCGACCATCGCAGCGGCATAAGCCGGACCGCTGCCGTTGATGGCGCAGGTGATATCCATCTGGCCTTCGTCGACGATGAAGGCATCGCCGATGCAGCCAAACAGGTCCCTGACGAAGGAGAGTTCTTCATGGGTGGCGCAGGAACCTGCGCACAGGGTGGTCGCGCCCTTTTCGACCAGCAGGGCCACATTAGGCATGACGCGCACCAGATGCGCTCCCTCGGGCAACTGGGATTCCAGTTTTGCCGTGGAAAGGCCGGCGGCAATGCTCACGAACAGGGCGCCGCCCGCACTGGGAAGTGCTGCGATGCCGGGAAGCACGGCAGGCATGACCTGCGGCTTAACCGCCAGAAGGAATAGATCGGCAGCTCCCGCTTCCGTCGCATCCGCAACGCAATGCACACCGTATTCGGCTTCCAGGTATTCCCTGCGCACGTCGTTAGGCTCGACTACGGTGAAGCAGGCGGCAGACCATGGTGCTGCCGCACCGGATTGCGCCTTGATCCATCCACCCAGGATGGCCTCCCCCATCTTCCCGCCGCCGATTACCGCGACACGGGCAGAGGGGCTTGCAAGCGCATCAAGATCAACGCTCATTACAACCTCACTCCCTGACTTCGAAGGCGCGCACGCTCACTTTCGGTGATAGGCCCGCCAAGGGTGATAGCGAACACCCTATCGGCAATACAATCCACCTTCGCGTTCACGATGCTTGCAGCACCGAACGAGAAGTCCAACAGCCTCTTCATCACATCGGTCCGGGTACGTGCCAAATCGATCACGACGGAATCCCCCGCCTTGAGGGCACGCGCGATGCGTTCGGCATCGTCGTATGAGGTAGGCGCAACAATCGCGATCCTGCGCTCGTTGCCCGCATACGCAGTGCGCCCAGGGGCATACACCTGCCCGGACCCCGCCTGATAACCATCCCGACCCGCAGCCGAGTAGCCTTCCGAATAGTACGGAATCCGGCTCCCATTCGAAAGCCTTTCCCTTTCGGAGCGCTTGACCCCGCTTCGCACGTCGTAGATATTGGGCAATGACAGGCTTCCGTAATTGCGCTGGCCCGATTGGGGGCGACGGACGCCTGCAGGCTCCTGCACATTCGAGTCGTCGTATCCGGCACGATACCCTTCATCGTAATAGGACCCGTCATCCACATAATCGCCCATGCCTTCATAGGCATCGAAGGCGGCATCGTCATCTTCGTATGTGCTGAAATCATCGAAGTTGTCGGAATAGACATCATATTCGTCGTCATAGTCTTCGCGGGGCGCGAAACCGAGCCTTGTCTTCAAATCGTTGAAGAAACCAGAGCCGGACCTATCGCCGAACAAAGGCATTATCTCTCCTTATTCCATCCGCTCTTGCGCGGACAACGAAACCATTCTGCAAAACGCCGATCCGAACCGATTACCCGGCAAAGGAATCGGAGAAGATCGCGCGGCCGATTCGGACAATCGTAGCGCCCTGCGCGATGGCACAGCGCCAGTCCTCGCTCATGCCCATAGAAAGCTCAGACAAAGGGGCGATACCCAATTCCCTGCAGAGCGGATCCGTAGATTCCTTCAGTTCACGCAGGTCGGCAAAGCATTTCGAGGCAAGCTCCAAATCCCCCTGGGGCGCCATGGTCATCAAGCCGCATACCCGCACGCCCGGAAGATCGGCACTCGCCCGCAGCATGTCGCGAAGCTGGTCGGGTTCGATGCCGCCTTTCGACAGCTCTCCGGAAACGTTGACTTCGATCAGGATGTCCTGGACCTTGCCGATAGACTCCGCTGCAGCGGAGATCTTGCGCATGTGGTCTTCTTTGAAGACCGAATGGATCAGGTGGGCGCAGGGCACGATGTCCTTGATGCGGCGGGACTGGATATTGCCGATGAAATGCCAACGCGCACGGGGATAGCGGGCCTGCTTTTCCATGATCTGCTCGGGCCTGTTTTCCCCGAAGTCGACGGCTCCCCCATCGATCGCATCTTGGACGCGGTCGGCATCCACGGTCTTGGAGACCGCAACCAGACGCACTTCTTCGGGATTCCTCCCATTTTCCAAGCAGACGCGCTCCACTTCCGCAGCAACGTCCGCATACTGCTGGGTAATCGACATGATTCTCCTTTATCGGGGATTTTCGGCACCCGGGGCAACGCGCACCGCAACCGCACCATGGCGGCCGCAAACGCCGCCCGATGCCCGATACGAATAGTATTCTTCAGAATTGCACACCGTGCAGATTCCCGCGCTCAGAATGCGCATGGAATCGGCTCCCGCATCAAGCAAATCCTTGCGGATCGCCTTTTCCAAATCGACGTGGCGGGAATCGACCAAGCAGGAGGAGCCGAACTCGGAAGAGAACTTATCGCCCAAATCCTGCGAAACCTCAAAGCATTCCGGGTGAATGAACGGGCCAAGATAGATGTTGCAGTCCGCAGGCGAGCAGCCGGTCTTTCGGGAAAGCGATCGCAAGGCATCGACGGCGATATGGCCGTAAACCCCGCGCCAACCCGCATGCACCACAGCGAAGGCCCCTGAAGGGGAAACGAGTATCACCGGCATGCAATCGGCGAAGCACAGAAGCGCAGCCACATTGCAGCACAGCACCTCCACACCATCGGCGCCTGCAGCGGCATCTTCCTGTACGGAAGCGAATACCCCCGGATCGCCAACCGTCACCAAGCGGGTTCCATGAACCTGATTGGGAACGATCAGATCCGCCCTGGGCACGCCCAGGGCCTCGAGCAGACGGCGGCGGTTTTCCTTCACGGAACTTGAATCGTCTTCCACATGGCTTCCCAGATTCAAGCTGGAATACGCACCCTCGCTCACGCCGCCTTCCCTGCCGGTGAAGGCGATGCGCACGCCGCAAGCCCGGAACAGGCCGTCATCGCTGATCAGGGGCATGGTTTCGCGCTCGCCCCGAGAGCACGCATCTTCCGTGATGAAGGAAAAACGGTTGCAAGACAACCGTGGGTATGGCAATCCTGCAACCGTTTCCATAATGAATCCTCCTGCGGGGCGATTAGCCGCTAGTAACGGCGCCTCAAGAAATCGGGGATGTAGTCGTCGTAGTCGTGACCGCCGTCCGCACGGGAGGAGCGGGGTGCATACATGGGATCGTATTCGGGAGCGCTCGCGGGTGCGCGGTAGCCTGCGGGAGACTGGTATCCGCCGTAGGAATAGTCGATTTCGGGCTCTGCAGCTGCTGCAGGCTCGACATCGGGAGAATCGAAGCCCGTTGCGATAACCGTGATGCGCATGCTATCGGCCAAGGACTCATCGACGATCTGGCCATAGATGATGTTGGCATTCTCGTCGGCGCATGCCTCGATGATGCCCGCCGCCTCGGCGACTTCCGCCATGGTGATGTCGGGGGAACCTGCGATGGAGAAGAGCACGTTGGACGCACCGGAGATGCCGGACTCAAGCAGGCGGGAATTGGTTGCCTGGGTGGCTGCATCGACGGCACGGTTTTCGCCATTGGCCATGCCGATGCCCATCATAGCGGTGCCGGCATCCTTCATGACGGTGCAGATGTCCGCGAAGTCGACATTGATCAGGCCGGGGATGGTAATCAGGTCGGTTACGCCCTGAATGCCCTGGCGCAGGGTATCGTCGGCGATGCGGAATGCGTCGAGCATGCTGGTCTTCTTGTCGATAATCTCAAGCAGACGGTCGTTGGGGATGACGATCAGGGTGTCAACGCTCTTGGAAAGCAGCTCGATGCCCTGCTCTGCCTGGTTGCGGCGCAGACGGCCTTCGAAGCTGAAGGGCTTGGTGACGATGCCAACGGTGAGCGCCTTGATTTCCTCGCGAGCGATCTCGGCGATAACGGGAGCCGCACCGGTGCCGGTACCGCCGCCTTCACCGGCGGTGATGAAGACCATGTCCGCGTCGCCCAATGCCTCGCGGATCACGGCACGGCTTTCTTCCGCCGCCTGGCATCCGACCTCGGGATTGGCGCCTGCACCCAGGCCGCGGGTGAGCTCTTCGCCGATATGGATGGTCTGATCCGCATCGGACATGAGCAGCGCCTGATGGTCGGTGTTGATAGCGATGAATTCAACACCGCGAATACCGGCTTCGACCATGCGGTTGACCGCGTTGGTGCCACCGCCGCCGACGCCGACGACTTTGATTACTGCCAGATTATCTGATCCCATTTTGTGAGCCATGCGTACCTCCAAAGGGCTGCGTTTGCTGGGCTTATTCGTTATCCAAGACGTGTCAAAGACACGCAACTCTTTCTGATTTTACACGATGCGCAGGGCCTTTTTTCTGGAACTTGAAAAGCTGATTGGAAAGCAGGCCTTGACCACAAATCCGTGCATTCGACCGCCGATGGCGCGTTGGACGACGTCCCATCGAGGATGGATACGTGAGCCCGTTATCAGCTGATCCGGAATCCAGCGCCTAGTACGAACGCCACGTGGGCCTGTCGACCACGCGCACGTTGATAGAGGCGATCCAGCCCTCGTTTTCCTCGAGCAGCTTCAAGCAGATGCGCTCTTTGGTGCGGATATCGGAGGAGTCGCCGAAGGAGATCTCCACCCCATCCTCAAGGACCAGCGTGGTGTTGTGATTGTCCGTTGCGGAAACGGTGGCCACCTGGTCCTTCAACTCGGTGGAAAGGCCATTGATGATCTGGAGCGCGTTGAGCACGGGGGCATCGGTGCACTGCGTCCCCGCCACCGGGGCGGGGCCCACGGGCACATCGACGATGGTGCGGTAGTCTCCCAGGCGCTCATACACGCTTGACGGGATGTTTGCCGCCTCCTCGCTGCCCTCATCGGGGATCTGCACGATCCAAACACCATCGGAATCGATTGCCCAACGTTCGGTACGCCTGGTTTCCGTCGACGTGATCTCGACAATTGCCGCGATTTCGTCCTCGGTGATATCGACCTTCAGGGTGCTGGGGAGCTCGCGGCTCACCTTCGCCGTTTTCACGAACGGACTGCCCTCGAGGCGATCTTCGATTTCCCCGGTATTCACGCGCAGCAAGGTGCTCCCTTCGGGCACCGCGGCCATCTGGGCCACTTCTTCCTCGGTCAGGCTGCTTGCACCCTCGACGGCAACGGTCTTCACGGGGAATAAGGGCGTCATTGCCAGCAGAACCCCGCTCAAACCCAGCATCGCGACGATGATGACCCCCACCAGCACACGCGAAACGACGATCGAGGGCTGCTTCGAAGGGGTTGGCGTTTTCTTATCCTTCTTGTCCTTCTGCGCCTCGGGCTTCGATGCCCGGTCCTTGCGTCGCTGGGCGTCGCGAACGGCAGAACCCTTCTTCACCTCGTTTTTCGAAGAAGGCGTTGCCATCCCCTTGCGAGCCTGCTTGTCCTTCACGGATTTGCGCTGGGATTTCGGCGGATGCGCCTTTCGTTCCCCCTTCTTGGAGGATGAGCGGCCCCCTTCGGTTCGGCCTGCCTGGGACCTTCTGCGCTCGGCATCCTGGGATACGTAATAACTGAGAATCCGGTCGGTTTCGGTTTGCTGGGAACGATGCGGGGCGTCGGGCCTGGCACCGGCACGGGGCCGGCTGCTCTTGGGCATGGCAATCCTGCGGGGGCTACCCGAGGTATTGCGCTGCTGCCCGCCAGTCGCGCCCGACCCTGCACGGGAACGTGCAGAGGCACGACTAGATGCCCCTTTGCGCATCATATTGCGAGAATCCGAGGATGTCCTCCCCTGGTTCTTCCTGGGTGCCATTGAGCGTTCCGACCTACCTGATTACTACCGACATTTTTTCACGTGCCGTCCATCATAAGCCCATTCATGCAAAAAGCGCACGCGGAAACAACCGCGTGCGCCAAAGATTCAGAAATCGGCTACGATTCAGCCTACAAGAACAGGTTGATTTCGCTAGAAGCACGAAATGGCACGACCGGCAAGCCCTGGATATCCTTCCCACCAATGGAAAACGGAGAAGCAAGCGAACGGCTTCTTGGCACGGCGTCTCGAGTACGGCACTCCAGCGATACGCTAGCCGCGCGAGGAGGAAAGCACCTCGAGGAGCTCGGGGCCGATGGCGGTTACATCGCCTGCGCCCATGGTGATGATCAGATCGCCGGGCTTGGCCTTCGAAGCCAGGAAGGGAACCACTTCCTGGCGGCGTGCCAGAAACGCAGCTTCGGGATGGTTCTCGCTTTCCAGCATGGTTGCCATGAAGGTCTTTCCGCTGATACCGGGAATGGGGGTTTCGCCTGCAGAATACACATCCATGAAGGTGACGAAATCAGCCTGGTCGAAGGCATGGCTGAACTCGTCATGCAGCACTTCGGTGAACAGCTTCGCGCGGGAATAGCGATGGGGCTGGAAAAGCACATGCACGCGCTTGAAATCGAGCGTTTTGGCGGCGGCGATGGTTGCCGCGATCTCGGTGGGATGATGGGCGTAATCGTCGACGATGGTGACTCCATCCACTTCGCCCACCAGATCGAACCTGCGGCGGACGCCTGCGAAGTCGGAGAGCGCATTGGCTGCGCGCTGGGGTTCAACGCCGAGCGCCCACAGAAGCGCGATGACGCCAGCGGCATTGAGCACATTGTGACGTCCGGGATTCTGCTTGACCGAAGCCTCGACGGCAGTGCCATCGGGAAGCTCCAAGGTGAATGCGCTGCCTACGCCATGGACGGTGTAATTGCTGATGCAGCAATCGAAGTCATGGCCGAAACCGTAGGTGTACACGCGCTTTCCCGTACCGTGTGCAAGCTGCGCCAGCTTGACGTCCTCGCCGCAGGCAACGATGACGCCGTCTTCGTGGACCGAACCCATGAATTCTTCGAACTTGGCGTAAATCTCATCCAAGTCGCTGTAATGATCCAGATGGTCGGCCTCGATGTTGGTGACCAGGATCGCATGGGGATCGAGATAGGTGAAGCTCTTGTCGCTCTCGTCGGCCTCTACAGCATAGTAGTCGCCCTTACCCGAATGGGCATTGGTGCCGTATGCGCGGACAATGCCGCCGATCAGGAAGGTGGGATCCATGCGCAGGCTATCCAAGGTGGAAGCGAGCATGGACGACGTGGTGGTCTTTCCGTGGGTGCCCGCAACGGCCAGAGTCTTCTTCCCGGTACCCAACGCGGCGAGCATCTTCGCGCGATGCCAGATTTCCAAACCCAGGGCCTTCGCCTGCACCAATTCGGGATTAGCATCCATGATTGCCGTGGATACCACCACCACATCGGCATCTTCGGGCACGTTGGCCGCGTCATGGCCGATGAAGACGGTGACGCCCGCTTCGCGCAGCTGCTTCGTATAACGGCTTTCCTTCATATCGCTACCGGATACGCACATACCCTGGTCGTGGGCCACATGGGCGATACCGCTCATGCCGACGCCGCCGATACCGATGAAATGGACCTTGCCGATTCGTTTCTCACTCATATCGAGCTACCCCTTACCAATATCGAAAAGACGGCAGGGAATGCACCCTGCCGAAAGAAATCACGTATGTCCCAATGTACATTGATTATTGCGCGGCTGCGACCTGAAGAATGACTTCCGACAATTTTTCCGCAGCATCGCGGGTATCGAAGCCCTCTGCGGCCTTGCGCATCGACTCGCGCACCTCGGACGACTCCACCATCCGCAAGAGCTCTTCCCTGAAGCGGGGGCCTTCCACTTCGGAATCGGGAACCATGCACGCCGCACCTGCGCGGACGAATTCGCGCGCGTTCGTGGTCTGGTGGTCGGCGGTTGCAAAGGGGAAGGGAACCAGCAGCGCAGGGATGCGCAATGCCGAGATCTCCGCCAAGGAAGTAGCGCCCGACCTGGCAACCACCATATCGCATCCGGCAAGCACCTTCCCCATCTGGTTCTCGTATCCGACCAGATGGTAACGCGCCGCTTGGGCAGAATCCAAGCCCAGCTGTTCGTGCACGGTCTCGTATTCCTTCGGACCGGTGATATGCCACACATGCAGCTTGGGATGCTCCAGAAGCTCCTTTGCCAGGGCGCTGACCGCAGTATTGATATGGCGCGCGCCCAAGCTGCCGCCGAACACGACCATAACCAGCTGGTCGTCATCGATGCCCATATAGTCCCTGCCCTCTTCCCTGGTTGCGGAAAAGACGCTGGAACGTACGGGATTGCCGGTCAGGACCAAGCGGGATTTATCGGAAACGGCTTGCCCTGCA
>SFII01000116.1 GCA_004555335.1 Coriobacteriaceae bacterium
TCGATGGCCTTCGCCTTGCCACCGCGCGGATTGCGGGTGAAGAACTGCCAGGTGGTGCCACCCACGGCAACGGCGTCCTTCGCCATATGCAGATAGCCCTTCGAGCTGGAAAGATGGCACCCGATGTTCAGCATGCCCAACACTCCCCCCTTGCGGCGCGCAGCCGCCGATCGCATTCCAAACGCCCATTGCGCACACGCAGCCGCGCATGCGGTCCGGGCGGTCGTTTTCCGAAGCAGATGATACCCAATCGGGCGCATACGGGTCTTTTTCCATCCCGTGAACATACTATGAACGCGCTCAGGATGCCCATTCGATTAGTAGAATGTTTCCCTGTGAAACGAATCGGCACTGTTTGCCGACCCGACCCAAAAGGAAAGTGAAGGCGCACATGATCGAACTGAAGGCATACCAAGGCCTCATCCGCAACCATGCAGACCTCGCAAAGCAACTGGACCTGGACCTTTCCCAGTGTTCTCGCCGCGAACGCGAAGAAGCCATCGTCGTTGCCGCATACCGGAAGTGGGGCGACGAAATGGGCCTGCATATCAACGGGCAATTCGGCATCGTGTTGTTCGACACCGAAACAGAAGAGCTGTTCTGCACCCGCGATGTGCTGGGCGCCGAGCTGCTGTTCTACTACCAGACCGAAGACGGACGCCTGCTCACCGCCCTGCAGATCCGCGACCTGTTCGACCAGCCGGGCTTCAAGCGCCAGCTTAACGAAGAATTGATCCAGTTCTATCTGGGCTTTTCCTACATCCCCGGCGAAGAGACCCTGTTCAAGGGCGTCTACAAGCTGGAACCGGGCGGCACGCTGCGCTTCGGCAAGAAGGGCCTTACCCTGGGCCGCTTCTGGGAACTGGGCTTCGAACCCGACGAGAGCAAGACCTTAGATGACTGGGCCGACGAAATCGAGCAGGCCATGAAGGCGAGCATGCGCGACATCGTCGACGAAGACGAGCAGCCCGACAGCTTCCTTTCCGGCGGCGTTGACAGCTCTTACATGCTGGCCATGAGCCGCGCGCGCACGGGATACTGCGCATCCTACGCAAACCAGAAGGCGAGCGAGGAAGGCGAAGCCCGCGCGACCGCCGAATACCTGGGCCGCGGATTCGAAGGCATCGAAGTCACGCCCGAGGACTTCTTCGCCACCTTGGACGATTTCCTGCTCGCCTACGAGCAGCCCACGTCCGATGCAGCCGGCCTTTCCCTGTACTGCGCCTGCAAGCAGGTGAAGCAGCGTACCAAGCTGTGCTTTTCCGGCGAAGGCGCCGACGAATTCTTCGCGGGATACAACGGCTATCAGGACACGTCCCGCTTCGAGGGCAAATCCGACCCCGTGTACTACGGCGCAACCCAGGCGATGCGCGAGTTCGACCAGAAGCATTACCTGAGGCGCTACTTCGGCAACAAGTCCGCTGCCGATTTCATGAGGAAGCGCGGGCAGGGCGGCCGCAAGTACGACACCGTCTCGTGGATGCTCTACACCGACCTGCGCAGCTACTTCGAGGGAAGCATCCTGTTCAATTCCACCCGCATCGTGGCAGGAACCGGGCTGGACATCCGCATGCCCTTCTGCGACCTGCGCATCTTCGACATCGCACGCCGCATGCCCTCGCGCTTCAAGGTAGACGCGGGCGGCAACAAGATCGCCCTGCGCAAGGCGGCTTCGCGCGTGCTGCCGCAGGAAGTGGCATACCGCAAGAAGCTGGGCTTCCCCGTGCCTATCCGCGAATGGCTGGCAGACTCCCGCTACAACGGCGACATCGTGCGCGCCTTCAAGAGCGAAGCGGCAGCTAAGTTCTTCAAGCCGAAGGAAATCAACGCGCTTCTGAACGAATTCACCGGCAAGAAATCCAACTTGTGGCACAAGCTGCGCTACCGCGGAAACAAGGCTTCGCTCTGGCGCCGCGTTTGGTCCATCTACATCTTCATCCGCTGGTACGAGCTCTTCTTCATGGACGGCAAGCGCAGCTAGCGAAAAGCCCGCGCAAGGGCACGGCGATGCAGCTCGCACGCCGCCCCTGGTACGCACGCGGAAAGCAACCGATAACGAAGATGCCGGGTACGGCGAACCGCACCCGGCATCTGCTTTACCCGATACCTGCGCTACCGCATCGGCTCCCAATGACCCGTTACTCTTCTGCCGGCTCGCGGCGGGTCAAGGGCGCGACTGCGCGAACCACGACATCTTTCACGGCCACCACATCGGCATCTTCGGCAACCCAAACCACCAGGGAGCCTCCGAAGCCGAATTCCGTCACCACATTCAGCGATACGCTGGGATCGCGCTGGACTTCGGTCAGTTTTTCGGCAGACTGGCGCGCCGCAGCCACGATACGGCTGACGGTTTCGTCCAAACGATCGCCTTCCGTGGTGACCGAAAGCGGGATGACCAGCTTGTTTTCGGGCGGAAGCTTCACCACGCTCGACTTATTGATGACTGCATTGGGCACGATGTAGGTATTGCCGGCGCGGTCTTCGATGGTGGTATGGCGCCAGGTGATATCGTGCACCACACCGCGCTGACCGCTTACGTCCACATAATCGCCGGGTTTGATGATGCCCATAATGCTCACCTGCAAGCCGCCGATCAAGTTGGAGATGGTGTCCTGGAAGCCCAGGGACAAGGCGATACCGCCGATACCCAGGGCAGTAATCGCGGCGCTTACATCAACACCGAAAAACGATGACAGTACCACGCTCACACCCATAGCCCAAATGACCACGCGAGAAATGTTGATGAAGATGCTCGCAGAAGGCAGCGGCGTCTGGTCGTTGCTGAGGATGCGCCGCAACACGCGGGCGAACAGGTGGCTTATCACAGCTGTGGCAGCCAAGATAAACACGATGGTGATCACCTTGCTTAGCCACCCCACCTGGATGAATTCCTTCACGAAACCGTACAGGTCCATGGCAGATTCTTCGGCGTTCATCGCAATACCCCCTCGAAAGCAACCGGATGGGAAGGATAGTCGTTTCGGGGCCGGCATGGTCGGCCCCGAACAGAATACGGCAAGGCAGGACCCGTGCAGATCCCGCCTTGCCGATCATCGTTGAAAAAACGCGCTATTCAAAGTCGAAGCGGAGCTTAGGCTGCGCCGCCAGCTTTTTCGAAAGCCTGCCGCGGAAGGTGAAGGCGCATGCAACCAGGGCGCCGAACAGCGCAAAGCCCGCTGCCACACCCGCTGCGCACGAAAACCCCTGCGCAGTGCTGAGCGCTTCGGAAAGGCCGCCCGCTGCCGCCTTCGCCTGGACGGAGGACATAAGGCCGATGAACATGGGGGGACCCACGCAGGCTGCAATCTGCAAGGAAGTGCTCATGATGGTGACGCCGTAGGTGTTCTGCGACCTCGGCAGCATCTTCAAACCGACCGTCTGGGATGCGGTAAAGCCCATGCCCACACCCACGAATAGGAACAGGGCGCCAACCAGGACCGCAATGATGCTCATTGCAGGAGCCGTCAGGGCAAGGATCGCAAAACCCACGGCAATGCACACGAAGCCCAAGGGGACCAGGGGCCATTCGCCCACGCTGTCGAGCACGCGGCCGCTCAGCAGGGTTGTGAAGGCATTCATCAACACGGGGACCAGCATGACCACACCCGCCAAGAACGCGGTCAGACCGAAAGCTCCCTCAAGGTACAGGGGCAGCAGCACGGTTGAGGAAAAGGTGCTCATCATCGCCACGAAGACCAGGATAACCCCAGGCCAGAAGTCGGCATTCTTCATGGGGGCAAGGTCGATAAGCGGATACTTGCAGCGCAACTGCCTGCGGACGAAGATCGCTCCCGCCACCAGGAAGACCGCGATCATGCCCGCGCCCTTAAGCGGATTGCTGGAAACCTGCGCCAAACCGCAGGAAAGGCAGACCAGGGTGACCGCACTCAAGGCAACCGAGGGCACATCCAGGTGGTCTTCGTGCGTTTCCAGATTATCCAGGAAGAAGAAGGCCAAGACCGAAAGGATGACCATGGCGATCAGCGGGATGAGGAAGATGGACCTCCATCCCAACAGGGTGACGAACGAACCGCACAGCACGGGAGCGAAGGCGGGGCCGAAGGTGATCATGCAGCCGCCCGTGGCCATGTACACGCCCAAACGGTTTTTGGGGCACACGGAAAGGATGGTGCTGATCATCATGGGGATGAGCATGCCCGAACCGATTGCCTGCACCAGACGTGCTGCAAGCAGGAAGGGGAAGCAGAATGCGAACAGACCCATCGCAGAACCGGCGATGGTAAGAACCGAGCAGAAGCAATACAGCCTGCGCAGCTTCACCCGCCTGAAGAAGAAAGCGGTGCAGGTAACCATCACGGTTGCCGCGATCATGTAGGCGGTTACCAGCCACTGCGCCGTAACCGAGGA
>SFII01000117.1 GCA_004555335.1 Coriobacteriaceae bacterium
GAACGTCTGCTCCCGCAAGGGCCTTTCCGAGCGCTTTGACTCCACCATCGGCGCAGGCACCGTGCTCATGCCCTTCGGCGGCAAGCGCCAGCTCACCCCCACCCAGGCAATGGTCGCCAAGCTTCCCGTACTGGGCGAAACCACCACGGTTTCCGGCATGGCATACGGCTTCAACCCCTACCTGTCCAGCGCAAACCAGTACCAGGGCGCATACATCGCCGTCGTAGACAGCGTTGCCCGCCTGGTCGCTACTGGTCTGCGCCGCGAGAACGCATACCTCACCTTCCAGGAGTACTTCGAGAAGCTGGGCACCAACGCACAGCGTTGGGGCAAGCCCCTGGCATCCCTGCTGGGCGCACTCGATGCCCAGATCGAGCTGGGCTGCGGCGCCATCGGCGGCAAGGACTCCATGTCCGGCAGCTTCGAGGACCTGGACGTTCCCCGCAATCCAGCCCACCCGTCGCGCTGACGGCGTCCTGCCCGACGCAACCAGCATGACCGCAGCAATGAACCTGACCGAAGAGCTGATCGGCCGCGGCCTGGTCGCAGCAGCTTACGCAGTAGGCTTCGGCGGTTTCGCAGAGGCCCTGTTCAAGATGGGCGTTGGCAACGGCATCGGCTTCACCGGTAGCCAGGAGGCAGCAGACATCGACCTGTTCGCCCCCGAATACGGCAGCTTCGCAATCGAGCTGGCAGCCGACTGCACCGAAGAGGCCCTGGCAGAGGCAGTTGCAGCCCTGGGCTTCGAAGACGACTGCGTTCCCTGCATCGTCACCGACCTGGGCGAAACCGCAGCCGACTACGCATTCACCTGGGCAGGTGAAACCATCTGCATGCGCAAGCTGCAGGAAGCATGGGAAGCCAAGCTGGAGCCCGTATTCCCCTATCGTGGCGCTGGCGAGGAAACCCCCGCTCCCAAGTTCAGCAACGGCCCCATCCTGCTGGGCGCAGAAGGCAAGGTGGCACGTCCTCGCGTCGTGATCCCCGTCTTCCCCGGCAATAACTGCGAATTCGATTCCGCACGCGCATTCGAGCGCGTGGGCGCCGACGTGGAAACCCTCATCATCAACAACCTCACGCCCGAAGCGGTCGCCGAAAGCACCCAGAAGCTGTGCGAGAGCATCGGCAGGTCCCAAATCGTGTTCATCCCCGGCGGCTTCTCCGGAGGCGACGAACCCGACGGATCCGCGAAGTTCATCACCGCGTTCTTCCGTGCGCCGCAGGTCACCGAAGCAGTCCGCGACCTGCTGCAGCGCCGTGACGGCCTGATGCTGGGCATCTGCAACGGCTTCCAGGCGCTGGTCAAGCTGGGCCTGGTTCCCTTCGGCGACATCCGCCCCATGGACGCCGACTGCCCCACGCTCACCTTCAACAACATCGGCCGCCATCAGAGCAGGCTGGTACGCACCCGCGTGAACTCCAACCTGAGTCCCTGGTTCAGCGCATGCGACCCCAACGAGCTGTACACCGTAGCCATCAGCCACGGTGAAGGCCGCTTCGTCGCAAGCGACGCGGTTCTGGCGGAAATGCAGGCAAAGGGCCAGATTGCTTCCCAGTACGTCGATGCCGCAGGCGTCCCCAGCATGGACCTGGACGTCAACCCCAACGGCAGCGTCTGGGCCATCGAGGGCATCACCAGTCCCGACGGACGCGTCCTGGGCAAGATGGGCCACTCCGAGCGCAGCGGCGCCGGCCTGTACAAGAACGTTCCCGGCACCCTGTACCAGCCCATCTTCGAAGGCGGCGTAAAGTACTTCGTCGACTAGTTCGAAGCACGCGCATAAAGGCCCTCTAGGCTGACCAAGCAACACGAAGTCCCCTCGGTTTACAAACCGAGGGGGCTTTTTCGTCGGTGCAGGCAAATGGCTCACCGCCACTCAGCCCGAGAGGCGGTGAATTTCCCGACGCCGCAGATGCAGCCGCGCTCGACGCGGAAGGGGGTCGCGTAAACCCCACCTGGCACCCCGCCAATACGCGAGCCACCCCGCGAGCGTCCCCTGTGCGCGGTTTCATTGACAAGTCCCCCCCCATGGGAACATCGCTGCTGGGAGGATTCGCCTCCCTGAGCAAGCAGCCGCAATCAAAGGAGAGCGCATGTACTACTACGACACCCCGGACTACACCGGGCTCTACATCTTCATGTTCATCATCGGAGCAATCGCCCTCGTCGCATGGATTGTCGCGATCGACCTGCTGATCAAGGCCGGCAAGGCGAAGGGCTATGCGATGAAGAACACCGGCGCGCTCTGGTTCGTCGGCATCTTCGCCACGCCCATCGTCGTGGGCCTCTACATCGCATCCCTGCCCGACAACCGCACCATCGCAGACCCCGAGAAACCCGCGGAATCCGAGCTTCCCAAGGTCTAAGCAGGAGGCGACATGGCAAGCAACTTCAAAGTCATCTTCAGGGAGGAGGAGGGATTCCCCGAAGGATCCCCCAAGTACGAACCGGGCTGCCCGCTGCTGATCGCTGCCGTGCAGATCTCGCGCAACACCGAGACGGGAGACTCCTTCCTCCAGGTCAGGACGACGAACGTCTCGAACAGCCTCGCAGAGGAGGTCCGGGCACTCGCGACGGTTAGCTACCCCGACGGCTCGGTCGAGGAAATCCCCCTCGGCGGCTTCGACGCAGACGTGAAGCCCGGCGCCGACCATGTATTCGCCGCCGCCAAACTCTCCCGCAGCGATGCAGAGCGCGCAGACGTGCGCATCACTCTGGTGAAGGGAGCTGGCGAAGCCTGGGAGTCCAAGGAAGAGCCCGTCGAGGTCCCCTTGGCGGAAGAGCTCGAGCTTTCCGACGAGGTCCGCAAGCTGCGCCTGGCCCGCCTGGCGGAGAAGGGCTGCACGAAGGCGGCGCAAGCGGTGCGAAAGGCGGTCGACCACGGGGCGTACTGGAGCTGCACCTGCGTCAGGGGCCACGTCAATGCGGGCGAGCGGTGCATCAAATGCGGGCTGTCCAAACAGGATGCCCTGGACGCCAACGACGCTGGGATCTTCGAGAAGGAGATCGAAGAGAAGAAGAATCTCGAAAAGCAGAAGAAGCAGAAGAGGATAAAGAATCTCAAAAGCGCAGCCCTGGCCGTCGCCATCATTGCAATGCTGCTGTTCGCCGCAACCCGAATCCAGCACTGCGCAGCAACCACGACCGATGGAAGCGGAACAGGGGCTTACGTGGTCACGAAGGCGGAAGGCTACAGCTCGAACGGAACCCTTAAATACCTGTGGACTTACGACCGTGGCAAGCACGGTGACATCCTCACTCGATCTCTTAACGATTACAGCCTAGGACACACTGAAACGGCTATCGTCTCGTACACATACAACGACTACGGCACACCCGCTACGGCTAAGTTTAAGTACGACGAAGGCGAACTCGGGATCGTCCCCTCTATTCTCCTCAATTTGATGAAGTGCACCTATAAAACAACATCGACCGATGAACACGGACAGCCGACGTCAGTCTCGAGCACAAGCTACTACATGGACGCAGGAACCATTGATTTCAAATGGCACAGCGAAGGCCATCTCGAAAAATACACCCATAAAGACCCCAGCGGAAACACGGAGATCGGGCATTACAACGAGTCGGGCGAGATGACCTCGAAACAAGTGGATTCGACGACGTACGAATATGAATACAAGTACGACAAGCAAGGCAGGATCATCTCCAAGACCACCACTGGCAGCGACGGCAGCGAGGAAACGACCCGATACGAGTACGACGAAGACGACAACATCGTGAAAGTCACCTACAACGACGGCAGCTACGAGATCCGCGAATATTCCTACATCGACAACGTCTCCCCCGCAATCGCAGCCAGCAGCAATCATTTCGAGGGACTCGATTTTTATGGAACCGAATGGTAAGCAGAGGCATCGCCCGTAAAGGCACTGACGCTAAGAGGCAACCGGCATTCGCCATATGCGACGACACCGCACCCAAGCTCGCTGCGCGCACGATCGATGACAACAAGAGACTCTCCGCAATGATGCAACCGAAGGAACCGAAATGAAAACCCAGCCATTGGGCGATCCCAAACCCAACCCAGGCAACCCCCGCTACGACGTGACGAGGAGCGATTTCAAGGCGCCCGCAGGAGGAGCGCTCGACCCCGCCTCCCCCGGATGGAAGCCACCTGCCCCCAGCAGCACCCCCACGCAAAGCCAAACCGCCCAAGCCAACACCAAAGGCCCCGATGAAACCGCGAAGCCCCCGCTTGCAAGTCCCGAGGATTCGCCGGCAACGCCCGGCACCCCCGAGGGGGCCAACGAGGCAAGCGCGGAAAACCCGCCAACCGAACCCCAGGCCAAGCCGGCCAGCGCCATCGACGGCACCGAGCCCTCATCAGATGCAACGATCCTCTCGACAGCCAAGGCCAAGAAGAACAGGATTCCAATGCCCGCGATCGTCGCAAGCATGGCCGGAGCGCTCCTGCTCTTGGTCGCAATCATCTACTTCAGCGGCATCGCGGCGCTGGAATCCAAGCTCACCGCCAATGATTGGACCCGCTACGAGGACCTCGAGCTGACCCTGAGCTTCGACGGGGAGACCATCGAGTACAGCGCCGAGATGGGCTACTTCTACACCTACGACTACCCCATCGCC
>SFII01000016.1 GCA_004555335.1 Coriobacteriaceae bacterium
CAGCTATTTCGTTCCCTATACGCGGGATGTTGCATTGGGTCCCAAACGTGCCGACAAGTACGATATCGACTGGGCGGAAGCCTATCAGGAAATCAATGCGGGCTTTGACGGCGTCAACAACGCCTTGAAGGCATTCCTTGAATCGCAGGGCCACAAGGTGGTAACCATCCAGTCGACCCATACTTACGACCCCAAGGATCTGAAGGCAAGCTGGTCCCATCGAAGCGTTGCCGTGATTGCGGGTTTGGCGTGCTTGGGATCGAACCGTCTTGCGATTACCGAAAAGGGAAGCGCTGGGCGTTTCTGCAGCGTCATCACCTCTGCCGATTTGCATTCTCCGGAACCGCCGATCGATCAGAAGTGCCTTTACATTTCCAAGGGAAGCTGCGGGCTTTGCTTTAAAGCATGTCCGATCGGCGCATTGAAGCCCGAAACTTTCGACAAGTTCGCATGCCAAGACAGGCTGAACGAGAATCAGGATGAAATCCGTGCTCAGTCGTCGCTCAAGGATGCCGATGTGTGCGGCAAATGCATCAGCGTCTGTCCCTTCTGCTATATCGATTAAGACATTGCGACGTTTCGCGCTCCGTTGGGATAGGCGAGGGCGCTAGAATCCAAGCTATTGGAACACAGGGCCGCGCAAAAGCGGCCTTGCTGCTTTCCTGGGACATTAAATCCTCCAGGATGGCTTGCCGTACGGAAACGGGCGGGCTTGGGAGAAGGCCGATTGCAGATAGGAAAGCGGTACGGGTTGCTGGCGCAGGGAATTCCGTTTGAGAAAAGCCTGCGCCAATCGAAGATCTTTTGGCGATGTTCCAGGCAGCGAACAAGGGGAAAGGGAAGGCTTGCCGCAAGACGAAGAAAAGGGGCGTTGCGGCCCCTTTTCGATTAGTTATGAGGAATAAGTATCCAGGTAGGAACTATTCAGCGTCCTCTGCAGCCTCTTCGGCAGCTTCAGCGGCAGCGGCGGCAGCTGCTTCAGCAGCCTTGCGCTCTGCAGCGGCCTTTTCCAGCTTCAGGGTCTCTTCACGCCTTACAGCCTTAGCTTCGCTAGCTTCCTTCATAGCAGCTACGCGAGCAGCCTTGGCAGCAGCCTTCTTGTTGCCGGTTGCAGCCTGAACCCTCTTTGCGGGAGCCTTGTAAGCAGCACGATCTTCGTCAGTGATTACGGCGTTAGCCATCTTCATGATGCCGCTCTTACGGTTGGCAGCCTGGTTCTTGTGGATGACGCCCTTGGTGACAGCGCGGTCGAGCAGCTTGCAAGCGTAGTTGGCCTTTTCCAGAGCCAGCAGGCCGTTGCCTGCTTCTACTGCTTCGCGGGCTGCGCGGGTAGCGGTCTTCAGTTCAGAGCGGATCGCACGATTGCGCATACGTGCCTTTTCGTTGGTGATGATGCGCTTCTTCTGGCTTTTGATGTTCGCCACGTTCTTATCCTCCGTTATTGACAATTTGTGTTTCAGACGAAAACTGCCTGAGCATAGCACAAGATAGAGTGCGTATGCACCGCTGTCACGACTAAAACATACTTCAAAACAACTTTCACAGGGATTCCGAACTGGACGCAAATCGGATAAGGCCCTGTTGCAACGCTAGAGCATACGCTATCGCGTGGGAATAATCAAGGATTATGGACTTCACGAGGGGAAAGCCGCCCTTCGTGGTGCAAAGCGCGTTGTTCCCGCTCTGGTTTTGCAGCTATCGAGAAACAACGGAGATACCGTCGAGCTCCTTTCAGCTTTCCAAGAAGACCGCCCGGATGCGGTATTATGGTTGACTGCTGCGAAATGGAATGAGGCGAGGTGGAAATGTTCGAGTTGCTCAGGGGCAAGAAGGCGGGGCTTATGGCCCTGGTCGCGTGCATCTGCATGTTTTCCGTGCTGGCCATGCCCGCGTGCTCTTCTTCCACCCAGCATCGCATCATGACCACTGTCTGCCAGGAATGCGAAGACGAAGGCGTGGAAACCTACGAGGTTGAACAACCCGTCGGCTCAAAGAAAAGCGGGGGAACCGTCATCATCCAGGCCGATGAGCCCGTGTACCTGTGCAATCCCGTCTTCACCTCGAAGAACGGTTCCTCGTACATTCCCTACGCCGTTTCCCGTTACAACATGAATGACGGCGA
Source organism: Coriobacteriaceae bacterium (assembly GCA_004555335.1). GTDB lineage: Bacteria > Actinomycetota > Coriobacteriia > Coriobacteriales > Eggerthellaceae > W1P20-047. Next base: position 2,123 of record SFII01000016.1, read on the forward strand.
GGTCAAGGTCACCTTGAAGCCGGGCGTGTACGCATTCTGCCTCGATCGCGGCGATTCATCGATTGGTAAGTTGGTTATCGTGTCCGAAGATTACTCGGACGTTCCACGGCAAGTCAACCTTGTCCGACCGTGTCTTGGAAATGACGGGCACCGTGGCCGAACGTGACATGCAGGACCAGCTTCTGGACTCCATGGATATCGAACGCGAGCGCGGCATCACCATCAAAAGCCAGGCAGTGCGCGTCGACTACACCAGCGACGAGGGCGAAACCTACCATTTCAATCTCATCGACACGCCGGGCCACGTGGACTTCACTTACGAGGTATCCCGCAGCCTCGCCGCATGCGAGGGCGCCGTCCTGGTGGTGGATGCCACCCAGGGCGTCGAAGCGCAGACCGTGGCCAACGCCATGCTGGCGATGAATGCCGATCTGGAAATCGTGCCCCTTATCAACAAGATCGACCTTCCTTCCGCCGATCCCGAGCGCGTGAAAACCGAAATCGAGGATTCCCTTGCCATCCCCGCAGACGATGCGGTCCTGGCAAGCGGCAAGACCGGCGTGGGCGTGCACGATCTGCTCGAAGCGGTGGTGTACAACATCCCCGCCCCCGAAGGCGACCCCGACGCGCCCCTGCGCGCGCTTATCTTCGACTCCTACTTCGATGCATATCGCGGCGTTGTCGCCCTGGTCCGCATCGTCGACGGCGTCCTGAAGAAGGGGAGCCGCATCAAGCTGATGGCCACGGGCGTGGAAACGCTCGTCGAGGAAGTGGGTGTGCGCCGTCCGGCCGAAACCCCCACCGGCGAACTTGGCGTGGGCGAAGTAGGCTACCTGGTCACCGGCCTGAAGGATCCTTCCGTGGTGAAGACCGGCGACACGGTCACCCTGGCGAAAGGCGGCGTCGAAGAGCCCCTGCCCGGTTACCGCGATGTCAAGCCCATGGTCTACACGGGCCTTTTCCCCATCGACTCCGATCAGTACTCCGATCTGCGCGATGCGTTGGAGAAGATGACCCTCAACGACCCGGCTTTGGTGTACGAGCCCGAAACCAGCCATGCGCTGGGCTTCGGTTTCCGCGTGGGCTTTTTGGGCCTGCTCCATATGGAAGTGGTCAAGGAACGCCTGGAGCGCGAATTCGACCTGAACCTGCTCGCGACCGCCCCCAGCGTCGAATACCGCGTCCATAAGTCCGACGGCAGTGTGATAAGCCTGCATTCCCCGCAGGACATGCCCGATCCCGGCACCATCGACTTCGTGGAAGAACCGTATCTGAAGGTGAAGATCATGGTCCCGCCCGACTATGTGGGACCCGTCATGGACCTGACGGTCGCGCGCCGCGGCAGCTTCGTCACCATGAACTACCTTTCCTCCACCACGGTCGAAATGGTCTGGGACATGCCGCTTTCCGAAATGATCATGGACTATTTCGACAAGCTGAAAAGCTCCACGAAGGGCTATGCCTCGCTCGACTACGAAATGAACGGCTACAAGCCCAGCAATCTGGTCAAGCTGGATATCCTGCTTTCCGGTAACCCCATCGACGCGCTCTCCTTCATCGTCCATCGCGACAAGGCCTACGAACGCGGCCGCGTGCTCTGCGAGAAGCTGAAGGAAATCATCCCGCGCCAGATGTTCGAGGTCCCCATCCAGGCTGCCGTGGGCGGACGCGTGCTTTCGCGCCAGACCGTCAAGGCCAAGCGCAAGGACGTGCTTGCGAAGTGCTACGGCGGCGACATCAGCCGTAAGCGCAAGCTGCTCGAGAAGCAGAAGGCGGGCAAGAAGCGCATGAAGAGCATCGGAAGCGTGGAAGTGCCCCAGGAGGCATTCATGGCGATCCTGGAGGTGGATGACTAATGGCTCGCAAGGATAGGGAATACAACTGGCTGGACGATCCCTTCAACGAGAAGAAGGACAAGCTGGACAACGGCGGCCCCAGCAAGGGCTTGCTGGGAGCAGGTTGCCTGGTTGCGGTGATCCTGATGATCGCGCTTGCGGTTGTATGCCTGAAGGGCCTGGCCGATGTGGCTTCGACCATATAGGCGGTGCGCGTGTTCGACTATCGTGAATTCGTACGGGGCAAGGGGATCATCCTTGCCCCTCTTGCAGGCGTGAGCGATGCTGCCTTTCGCCAAATGTGCATAGAGCATGGCGCCCAGCTGACCTTCACCGAAATGGTGAGCGCCAAGGGATTGAGCTATGCGAATGAGAAGACGGTCCATCTGATCGATATGGCGCCCAATGAAGCATATGTGGGCGTGCAGCTTTTCGGGCACGAACCCGACACCATGGCTTCCCAAGCCGCCTGGATCGAAGACCATCTGGGCGACAGGCTCGCGGTGATCGACGTGAACATGGGCTGCCCGGCCCGCAAGATCGTCAGCAAGGGTGATGGATGCGCCCTGATGAAGGACCTGCCCCTTGCCGAAAGCATCGTGCATTCCATCGTGTCCGCCGTGAGCGCACCTGTGACGGTGAAGATGCGCAGGGCATACGACCAGGGACCCGACACCGCTCCCGAGCTCGCCAAGCGCGCAGAAGCCGCAGGCGCTGCCGCGGTAACCGTGCATGGGCGCTATGCAACCCAGATGTACCGTGGGGACTCCTGCTGGGACGTTATCGCCAAGGTGAAGAAATCCGTCGCCATTCCCGTTATCGGCAATGGCGACATCCGCTGCGGAGCCGATGCGATCGCCATGGTCGAGCAGACGGGATGCGATTCGGTCATGCTCGCCCGCGGTGCCCAGGGCAATCCGTGGATCTTCCAAGATGTAGCTTGGGCGTTCCAGGAAGCGGGCATGGCAAGCTTCTGCCCGCCCGTTGCGCGTTTCGAGCTGCCGAACGCTTACGACCGCATCGATGCGGCGCGGCGCCAGACCATGCTGCTGCACGAGCGCGACCCGAAAAGCGTGGTCAGGATGCGCAAGCATGCAAGCTGGTATATCAAAGGCCTGCCCGGTGCTTCGGCGGCGCGTGCCGCGCTCAACGCCTGCACGTGGGCGGATGAGTTCTTCCAGGTATACCGCGATCTGGAAGACGCCGTTGCGCGCTTCGAGGCCGAAAACGGACCCTTGGAGCCTGTTGCCCCGCATTCCACGAGGGAAGGATAAACGTCATGGCGCGAGAGCCTTACGGTGCCCTGTACCTGCATATCCCCTTCTGCAAGAAGCGCTGCAGGTACTGCGACTTCACCACCAACGCCGTCGATGCGAACGACCCCATCATCCGCACCTATGTGGAGAATATGCTGTTGGAAATCCGCCATGCGGGCAAGGACGGCAGGCTTTCCAGCTGCAAGACCGTCTACATCGGAGGCGGCACCCCCAGCTACCTGGGGCAGAAGTACCTGACCGAGATCCTGTACATGCTGGGGCTTTCCATGAACCTGCTCCCCGAAATGGAAGTTTCCATGGAAGCCAACCCCGACAGCCTGACCGAACCGATGGTGCGTGATTTGTGGGCGCTCGGCGTAAACAGGCTTTCCATCGGCGTGCAGAGCTTCGACGATGGCGTGCTGCAGACGCTCGGGCGTGTGCATGATGCCCAGGCTGCGCGCAATGCCATCAAGGCGGCGCAAACGCGCTTCGAGAACGTGAGCGTCGACCTCATGTGCGGCATTCCCGGCCAGACCATGGAGGGTTTCCTTTCCGATGTCTCTACCGCCATCGACCTTGGTGTCAAGCACGTGAGCGTCTACCCCCTTACGATCGAGCGTGGAACGGAAATGGAACGCCTCATCAAAAAGGGCAGGCTCGCCCAGGTCGACGAAGACCTGCAGGCCGACATGATGCAGGCCGCCGCCCAACTGCTGCGTTCGCGCGGGCTCGAGCGATACGAGGTTGCCAGCTATGCCTATCCGGGGTTCGAATGCAGGCACAACATCGCCTATTGGACGGGCGTTCCGTATCTGGGAATCGGTCATTCGGCTGTGAGCATGGCGCAGGATGACCTGCGCCGCGTGCGCATGCAAGACGGGACCGTGCTCGAGGAACTCAACCGCGCCCAGATGGCTGCCGAAGACCTGATGCTGGGTATGCGTATGAGCAGGGGAGTGTCCTGCCGGTTGGTCGAGCAGCTTGCAGATGTGCTTCCAGAAGCCCCGGCCGCTTTCGACGGGCTGATCGCCCGGGGTCTCGTCGAGCGCAAGGACGGCCGATTCGTACCCACCGAAACGGGATGGCTCTACGGCAACGAGCTCTATGGCGAATTGCTCGGCCTGGCTCCCTGATGCCACATGAGCCTGCATCTGCAGTAAGGCAACCTGCTGCGGTTTTCCTGTGCCGCAACTGCCGTTTGCCGCTTCGCATTCCTGTCAACCGTAACGGTTGCATCGCCAACATGACATGTTGGTATCGTTGGTCCATTCGTTTGGCACTTGCGCCCCGACACTGCTAAAATCGCCTGATGGAAAGGCGGATACGTCTGTTTTGGCGTGCCCGTGTCCGTAATCATGGTCGCATTGGTCGGGAAGGAGTGCAGATGCTATCGGATAGGCGCCAACGGGTGCTTGCCGCTCTGATCGAGGAATACGTCTCCCATGCGCTCCCCGTGGGTTCGCGCACCTTGGTGGAGAATTATGGCCTAGGGGTCAGTTCGGCAACCGTGCGCAACGAGCTTTCCGTGCTGGAAGAAGAAGGCTACATCACGCAGCCGCATACTTCGGCCGGACGCGTTCCCACCGACTTCGGATACAGGACCTTCGTCGATGGGCTTTTGGAAAAGGAGCTCGATGCCGACGATAACGCCGATGCAACCCAGGCTGCCATCGAGGAAATGAAGAAAAGCGCGACGGAGCTCGATACGCTCATCGAGCAGACGGCGGCGGCGCTTTCCCGTTTCACCGATTCCCTTTCCATCGTCTTGCCCCCTTCCACGCTTTCCCTGCGCCTTCATCAGGTGTCCTTCGTGCCCCTGACCCCGCATAGGGCGCTTATCGTGGTCGTCACGGAAAACGGGCAGGTGCTGAACCGCTCCGTCGAGTTCGGCGATCCGGTTTCCGCGGGGGATCTGGTGTCGCTCCAAGAGCTCTTCAACGGGGTGCTTGCCGGAAAGAGCTTCTCCGAAGTACGCGATTCCCTTGATGCGAACGTGGTCGAGGCGTTCAGCGGTCCCTTGGCGCGACTGATGCTCAACGAGCTGTTCGCCTGCCTGAATACGGGCGAATCCTCGCATGCGCGCAGGTTGGGCCTGACGGCGCTGATGCAGCAGCCTGAATTCACCAACTCATCCTCGCTCCTTCCGGTGCTGCAGGTTTTGGAGGACGAAACGGTTCTGCTCCAGCTTCTCCACGAATCGGCAGCAGCGCCCGGAACCGTGGTACGTATTGGAAGCGAGAACAACAGCGAACAACTCATGGGTGTTTCCCTGGTTGCCCGCCAGTACGGCTGCGGCAAGGGGGAGGGCATCGTGGCCGTGATCGGCCCTACCCGTATGAACTACGCTCGCGCTATCCGTGCGGTTCGCGCGGCTCAGCGGGCTTTGGAAGATGAATAAGAAAGGCTTGCGTGAACGTTAATGGCTAATGATCTTTACGAGGTTCTGGGCGTCGACAAGAACGCAACTGATGAGGAGATCAAGAAGGCTTTCCGCCGCAAGGCGCGTAAGCTCCATCCCGATGTGAATAAGGCCGAAGACGCCGAAGACCAGTTCAAAGAGCTCAATGAGGCCTATGACGTGCTGAGCGATCCGAATAAGCGTGCACAGTACGACCGATTCGGCACCATCCCCGGCGCTGCCGGCTCCGGTTCCCCCTATGTCGATTTCAGCGACATCTTCGGTGGCGGCTTCGGCATGGGCGACCTGTTCTCCAGCTTCTTCGGTGGCGGGGCGGGTGCCGGCGGTCCGCAGGTGCGTCGCGAAGGCCGCGATATGGGCGTGGGGCTGCGTCTTACGCTCGAAGAGGTTGCAGCAGGAGCGAAGAAGGAAATCGTCTACGACAGGCTGGCTCCCTGCCCCGAATGCGATGGCAGCGGCAAGGGTCCCGACGGCAAGGAAGTGGTGTGCCCCGAATGCCACGGCCAGGGTCGCGTGGTCACCGTGCAGCGCACCTTCCTGGGCGACATGCAGACGGCAACCACCTGCCCCCGATGCAATGGCGTGGGCAGTATCATCGAGAACCCCTGCCCCGAGTGCGAAGGCCAGGGCCGCGTACCCGACCGCCAGCGCACCACCATCGAGATTCCCGCAGGTATCCGCGACGGCCAGCAGCTGCGCATGTCCGGCTTCGGCGAGGCGGGCATGCAGGGCGCCAAGAGCGGCGACCTCATCGTCACCTGCCGCATCCAGCCGCATGACTTCTTCACGCGCGATGGGGACAACCTGCATACCAGGGTCAATATCTCGATAGTCCAAGCCTGCCTGGGTGCCGAAATCGAGGTTCAGGGAATCATGGAAGACGAAGTGGTCAAGGTCCAGATTCCCGAAGGCTGCCAGAACGACCAGGTGGTCCGCACCCGCGGGTACGGCATGCCGCGATTCCGCAGCGATTCGCGCGGGGATCTGTTCACTCATGTCACCGTCACTGTTCCGAAGAAGCTCTCCAAGCGCGAGCGCGAGCTGCTCACCGAACTTGCGAAGGAAATGGGCGAGCAGGTCAGCGACGAGCGCTCCACCTTCCAGAAGATCCGCGACGCGTTCAACTAAGGGTGCCCATGAGCCTTCCCCGTTTCTTCCTCGATGAACAGGTGATCGCGCAAGAGGCGGACAGCGAATTCTCGCTGCGCCTTGCCCAGGACGACTTGAAGCACTTCAAAGTGCTCAGGCTGCAACCGGGCGAGCATATCGCCGTCATCGATGCCGCAAGCGATTATTTCGAATGCCAGATCACCTCGGTTGGCGCCGAGGTGATGGTGCGTATCGCCCAGCACGAGTCGGCTCCCCGCAAGCGCCCTCAGGTAATGCTGGTTCAGGGCCTGTGCAAGGGCGACAAGATGGACGATGTGATTCGCCATGCCACCGAGCTTGGTGTAAGCGCCTTCCTGCCGCTTATCTGCGAGCGCAGCGTGGTCAAGCTCGATGCGAAGAAAACCGCTTCCCGCATGCAGCGTTGGCGCAGCATTGCCAAAAGCGCCGCGATGCAATCGGGACAGCCGGCCATCCCGCAGGTCTTGGAACCCATGAAGGTGTCCCGTGCGGCGGATGCACTGGCCGATTGCAGTGCCGTGCTGGTGTGCTGGGAAGAAGAGCGCATGCTCTGCCTGCATGATGCGATAACGCAGGCCTTGGAGCAGGCGCGCATCGAAGCCCAGGATGCGTGTATCGCCGTGGTGGTCGGTCCCGAAGGCGGCCTTTCCGAAGCCGAGGTGGAATGCCTGCGCGCTTCGAACGCGCGCTCCTTCGCCATCACCTTGGGGGAAAGCATCCTGCGCACCGAGACCGCGGGCATCGTGGCACCCGCCTTGGTACTGTACGAGCTGGGTGGTTTGCAGTGAGGTTCGATGTCGTGAATCTTGGCTGCAGGGTCAATCGCGTCGAATCGGACAGCATCGCAGCAAAGCTCGTCGACCATGCCTGGGCAATCGATCGTGAAAATCCCCAGGTAGTGGTGGTGAACACCTGTACCGTCACCGGCGAAGCCGACAAGAAGACCAGGAAGACCGTGCGCAGGGTGCTGAAGGACCATCCTGAAGCCACCGTGCTGGTAACCGGGTGCGCTGCGGCTATGACGCCTGAGGTCTATCGCGCCATGAGCGACCGCGTGCGCCTGGTGGGCAAGGCAGGGGTTGTGGAAGCCGCGCTATCCTTGGGCGACGATTCGCTTCATGGGCACTTGCCGGCCCAGGCTGTCAGGTTCGGGGAGGAATTCCCCACGCGCGTGGGCATCAAGATCCAGGATGGCTGCGACAATGCCTGCACCTATTGCATCGTACATGTGGCACGCGGCAAATCGACCTCCCTTGACTGCGAAGAATGCCTGTCCGAAGCGAAGCGGCACTATCTTGCCGGTGCGCGCGAGATAGTGCTCACGGGTATCGACTTGGGTAACTACGATTTCAAGGGGATGCGCTTGGAAGGCCTGCTCGCTCGTTTGATCGACGAGCTCCCCGAGGCGCGCATCCGCATCTCGAGCATCGAACCGCCCAGCATCACCGACGGGATTGTGGACATGATCGCCCGTTCAGGGGGAAGGATCTGCCGTCATCTGCATCTTCCCCTGCAATCGGGAAGCTCCAAGGTGCTTGCCGAAATGGACAGGCATTACGACGCCCGAGCATTCAGGGATCTTGTCGATACCCTCTATGAACGCATTCCCCGCATGTCCCTTTCGACCGATATCATCGTGGGATTCCCCGGCGAGACGGAGGAGGACTTCCAGCAGACACTCGATATGGTCGAGCATTGCAGGTTTTCCAAGGTCCATATCTTCCGCTATTCGCGCAGGGCTGGTACCCCTGCCGCCGTCAGGGAAGACCAGGTTCCCGCCGAAGTGGTTTCCGACCGTGCGCGACGTTTGCGTGACTTGGCGGCGAAAGTACGCCAACAGGAACAGCAGCGCAGGTTGGGCACTTCAGAAGGAGTGCTCGTCGAAGAGGATGGGCAGGGTACGACAGAGTCCTTCTTTACCGTCCGTTTCGATCAGCCCGTCACCCGCGGTGCGCTGTTGGATTGCACATTGGCCCGATTAGATGAAAACGGAGTTTTCCGCGTATGACAAGCGATGCAAATATCACCCTTTCCGTTCCGGATACCGTTCATATGGCCGCCCTGGTAGGGCCGGGCGACAAGCTCCTCCGACTCATCGAGGAATCCTTCCGCTCGAATATCCTGGTCAGGGGAAACCGCATCTCCATCACCGGCGATGCAGCCGAGGTCCATTCCCTCACCATGCTCTTCACCGATCTGATCAAGATGGTGGAAGGCGGGCAATGCCCCGACTTGGAATATGTGCGCCATGCTATCGACCTGCTCCACACGGGAGAATTCTCCCCAAGCTCTTTGCGCGAAGATATCATCCTCACGTATCGTGGAAAGGCTATCCGCCCCAAGACCACAGGTCAGAAGCTCTATATCGACGCCATCCGAGAAAACACCATCACCTTCGGCATCGGGCCTGCGGGTACCGGTAAGACCTATCTTGCCATGGCCATGGCCGTGGCCGCCCTCCACAGGAAGGAAGTGGGTAGGATAATCCTTACCCGTCCCGTGGTAGAGGCGGGGGAGAACCTGGGCTTTCTGCCCGGCACCCTGAACGAGAAGATCGATCCGTATATCCGCCCCTTGTACGATGCCCTGTTCGACATGCTCGATGTGGACCGCGCCAACCGTCTGCTCGACGACGGGGTGATCGAGATTGCGCCGCTCGCCTTCATGCGCGGACGCACTTTGAACGACAGCTTCATCATCCTCGACGAAGCCCAGAACACTACTCCCGAGCAGATGAAGATGTTCCTCACCCGCTTGGGATTCGGCTCGAAGATGGTGGTTACCGGGGATATCACGCAGCTCGACCTGCCGAAGGGCGTTTCCGGCTTGAAGCAGGTACGACGCATCCTCGAGGGACTGCATGATATCGCCTTCTGCGATTTCTCCGGAGCCGATGTCGTGCGCCATTCCCTGGTTGCTGCTATCGTGTCAGCGTACGATCGTGACGAACAGCTCCAGCTGCGCGCACGCAAGAAGAAGGAAAGCGCGAAACGCGAACGTTCCATGGAAGAAGGGGAATAGCATGGATATCGCAATCAACTACGATTACCGGCCCGAAGACGTCGAGCCCCTGCCCATCGCAGAGCTTGCGCGTTTCGTCCTGGAGTGGGAAGAAAAGCCCCAGAACACCGAGGTCTCCATCAGCTTCGTCGATGATGGGGAAATCGCCTATCTCAACGAAACCTATCGCGACAAGAAGGGCCCGACCGATGTGCTCAGCTTCGAATGCGATGGTTTCGACGACGACTTCGAAGACGATATGGCTATGCCCGATGGGGTGGATATCCCCTTCGAATTGGGTGACATCGTCATCGCCGTCGATGTGGCGATAAGGCAGACCGAGGAATTCGGCACCACCTTCCAGGAGGAAATCGAGCTCCTGCTTACCCATGGCCTGCTCCATCTGTGCGGTTACGACCACATCGATGACGATGAGGCCGAAGTGATGGAGGCGCTCGAACGGCGCATCCTGGCTGCTTGGCGCAGCCGATGATCCCCGGAACCGGTAAGGGCGCGGGCTTCCTCTCATCCTTCCGATATGCCTGCGAGGGCTTATCCGCAAGCTTCAAAGGGCGCAACTTCCGCATCCAAGTTGGCGTGGCCGCCTTGGCGATTTTCCTGTGTTGGCTGTTGCGCGTCTCATGCGTTGAAACCTGCGTCGTGCTGATCTGCATCGGCTTGGTGCTGGCGGGCGAATGCCTCAATACCGCCTTGGAGGCGGTGGTCGACCTCGCATGCCCGAAAATCCATCCCGTGGCCAAACTTGCGAAAGATTGCGCAGCGGCGGCGGTTCTGGTTCTATCTGCGGTATCCTCTATAATCGCACTGATAATTTTCGTGCCCAAGCTCTTCTAAGAGATCCGAACCATAGAGAGGGAATATGCCTGAACAGACACTGGGATACCGTGACGAATCCTTCCGCTCCGGCTTCGTTGCCATGATCGGCAGACCCAATGCGGGTAAGTCCACTTTGGTCAATGCCATCGTGGGACACAAGATCGCCATCACCAGCGACACGGCCCAAACCACGCGCCATCGTTTCAACGCCGTTTTGACCAGGCCGGAATTCCAGCTCGTCATGGTCGACACCCCGGGTCTGCACAAACCTCATGACGCCCTAGGCGAAGAATTGAACGAATCCGCTATCAAGGGCTTGGAGGGAATCGATGCTGCGGCATTCCTGCTCGACTGCAGCAAACCCTTCGGACGTGGCGATGCTTGGGTCGTTCGCCAAGTGCAGGCATCGAAGGCCAAGAAGATCCTGGTCCTGACCAAGACCGACCTGGTCGATGACGAAACCGTCGAAGCCCAGCGCCAAGCCGCCTTCGAGGCCGGTAAATGGGATTCGGTCGTGGCGCTTTCCGCTTTGACGGGTGAAAACGTCGAAGGCTTCATCCAGGCAGTGGCCGAGCTTATGCCCGAAGGCCCCATGTGGTTCCCGGCCGACATGGACACCGACCAGTCCATCGAGGTTATCGTGGCGGAATTCATCCGCGAGAAGATCCTGCGCTCTTTCTTCGACGAGGTGCCCCATGCCGTGGGTGTTGCCGTCGAGGAAATGGAATATGTCAAGAAAAGCGATCTCGAACGCATCTACGCCACCATCTACGTCGAGCACGACAGCCAGAAGGGTATCATCATCGGCAAGAAGGGGTCTGCGCTCAAACGCATCGGAACCGAAGCACGCAACGATTTGGAACAGTTCTTGGGCAGCAAGGTATTCTTGGACCTTCGCGTGAAGGTGCGCAAGAATTGGCGTCGCGACCTGAACCAGATCCGCAGGTTCGGCTACGGAGAAGGCATTTAATGGCCAAGCCTGCGTTTTCGGGCAGGATACTTTCCCTGAGGAAAACCAAGCTTGGAGAATCCGACCTGATCATCACCGCCCTTTGCCAGGACGGCTCGCTTCTGCGCGGAGTCGCGAAGGGTGCCCGTAAGCCGACGAGCCAGTTCGCTTCGCGCTTAGAGGTCTTTTCCGTGTGCGATTGCCTGATCGCGCAGGGCAGGAGCCTCCATGTATTCTCCGAGGCAAGATGCGCATCCCCGCATCTTGCCCTGCGCAGCGAAATCGATCGCAATGCAGCCGCCTCGCCTGTTGTGGAGGCCTTGGCGGCTACCGCGCATGAGGATCTGGAGATTCCACGCCTGTTCGATATGTCCTGCGCCGCCCTTGATAGGCTCGAAGGCGTCGACATCGAGCTCGCGCCTTCCATCTCAGCCGCGTTCCTGCTCAAGCTGGTCGCCATGCTGGGGTTTCGGCCCTCCTTGTCCGAATGCATCTGCTGTGCGCAGCCGGTCGATGCGGCTTCTTGCGACGCAATGCTCGCGTTCTCCTTTTCCGATGGGGGAGTGGTCTGCCCGCATTGCGCGAATGCCTTCGAAACCACGCGCGTGGATCCCCGGGTCGTCAGTTGGTCGCAGGCGCTCTTGTGCAGCACCTTCGAGCAGGTGGAGGCACTGCAGATGCTGCCGGAATCGTCGTTCGCCGTGCTCCACTTCATGCAGACCTGGCTTCGGGAAAACCTTTCCACGAATCTCAAGTCGCTATCCTTCCTGCTCTCCTGCGGTCTGTTCTAGCGTGCTTGCTTCGCCCGATGCCGTTTAGACGTTGGACACGGACCCAAGCTGAAGCCGGAAAGCAGTGAGCGCATATTCTCCAGTCGCTTTCCGCTGTTTGAAGATGTGCGGAAACGGTGATTTCGCCTTGGCGGCATGCCCATCGTGCAGGGCATCGTACTAGAATATTCAAGCTGTGTTTTCACGGCAGTGCTCCTCGCTTGGTCTGCATGCACCACCAGCATGCCACCCAGAGGGGAGTGAATACAGGAAAGCGCCGGTAAGAAACCGGCCTTGTTTTGAAAGGTGGAAGAACATGCCTAGCAGGTACAGCATCTCCAAGGAACGCGTTGCAGAACTCATGAAGGAATACGGCAAGGACGAAAAGGACTCCGGTTCCGCCGAGGTTCAGGTTGCCATCCTGACCGAGCGCATCCGCAATCTGACCGAGCACCTGAAGGTACACAAGAAGGACAATCACACCCGTCGTGGTCTGATGATGCTCATCGGTAAGCGCCGCGGTCTGCTGAAGTACATCAAGAACCGCGACATCGAAGAGTACCGCGCACTCATCAAGAGGCTCGGCATCCGCGACAACATCTAGTTTGTCTGCTTCTGAGGCCCGCTCCGGCGGGCTTCAGTTGTATATACCGCATCGTTGATGCAAGCGGTCGACTGCGAAGGACGCAGTTGCTCGTGCGATAGGGGAAAGAGAGCCTGTCGCGAAGAAGCTTCCCGCAATACGGCGTGAAGGTAAGAGAAAGAAACATCATTTCATGAACAAGATCGTAGAAGAGTTCGAGCTGTACGGTAAGACCTATCGTCTTGAAACCGGCGAGCTTGCCAAGCAGGCATCCGGATCCGTGCTTGTCACCCAAGGCGAAACCACGGTGCTGCTCACCGCAGTCGTCAGCAGCGAGGAAAAGGATTACGACTTCTTCCCGCTTACCGTCGACTTCATCGAGAAGATGTATGCGGTCGGCAGGATCCCCGGCGGCTACCTGAAGCGCGAGTCCCGTCCCAGCGAAAAGGGCACGCTTACCGCTCGAATGATCGACCGACCTATCCGCCCCGGATTCCCCGATGGCTTCAAGCAGGAAGTCCACGTAGTTGCCACCACCTTCGTGTGCGATGGCCAGAATCCTCCCGATTGCATCTGCGTCGGCGGCGCTTCCGCAGCGCTTCTGTGCGCCGGTGCCCCCTTCGACGGCCCCGCTGCTTGCGTGCGCATCGCCCGCAATGTGGAAACCGGCGAATGGATCGTCAATCCCACCTATGAAGAGCAGGAGCTCAGCGACGTAGAGCTCACCATTGCCGGTACCGCCGATTACATCAGCATGGTCGAAGCCGGTGCAAATGAGATTTCCGAAGAGGATATGCTCGCCGCCATGGAATTCGGCCAGAAGGCCATCGCCGAATTCTGCGCCGCCCAGGCACGTTTCATCGAGCGCGTCGCTCCCCAGCCCATGGAATACAAGCTCCATCAGGCAGACCCCAGCATCGCCGAGCGCGTTGAGCGCCATTACGGTGAGATGTCCGCCGCGCTGCATGATGCGGACAAGCTCTCCCGCATCGCCAAGATCGAGGCGCTGAAGGCCCAGATCAAGGAAAACGACTTCAACGAAGACGAGCGTGCCGTTTGGGGTGCCGACATCGCCGCAGCCTGCAAGGCGCTCGAAAAGCGCGCCATGCGCGAGATGGTCGTCTCCACCGGCGAGCGTGCCGACGGCCGCCGTGCCGATGAGATCCGTCCCCTGCACATCGTTCCCGGCTATCTGCCCCGCGTGCATGGCTCCGGCCTGTTCCAGCGCGGCCAGACCCAGGCGCTTTCCGTTTGCACCCTGGGCACCCTGCGCGATGGCCAGCGCTTGGATACCATCGATCCCGCCGAAGGCAAGCGCTACATGCATCATTACAACTTCCCGCCGTACTGCACCGGCGAAGTGGGACGCATGGGCGCTCCCAAGCGCCGCGAAGTCGGCCATGGCGCACTTGCCGAGCGCGCCCTTCTTCCCGTGCTGCCCGACGAGGATTCCTTCCCCTACGCCATCCGCGTCGTCTCGGAGATCCTGGAATCCAACGGCTCCAGCTCCATGGCTTCCACCTGTGGTTCCACCTTGGCGCTGATGGATGCAGGCGTGCCCATTTCCGCACCTGTTTCCGGTATCGCCATGGGCCTTATCAAGGAAGGCGACGACGTGGTCATCCTTTCCGACATCCAGGGCTTGGAAGACTTCCTGGGCGACATGGACTTCAAGGTAACCGGCACCGAAAAGGGCATCACCGCCCTTCAGATGGACAACAAGGCCCGCGGCCTGTCCACCGAAATCCTGGGCCGCGCCCTGCAGCAGGCCAAGGAAGGCCGTGCCCACATCCTCAAGGCCATGCTCGCAGAAATCGCCGAGCCCCGTGCCGAGCTCTCCCAGTACGCTCCCCGCATCGAGACTATCAAGATCCCCGTCGACAAGATCCGCGAGGTCATCGGCACCGGCGGCAAGGTCATCCGCGCGCTTCAGGAGGAAACCGGCGCAACCATCGAAATCGAAGAAGACGGCACCGTACGTATCGCCGCAGTCGAAGGTCCTGCAGGCGATGCTGCCAAGGCCGCTATCCTGGCTATCGTCAAGGAACCCGAAGTAGGCGAGATCTACGAGGGCGAAGTCGTCGGCATCAAGGATTTCGGCGCATTCGTCCGCCTTACCCCCAGCAAGGATGGCTTGCTGCATATCAGCCGTATGGCAAATGGTCGCGTTGCCAAGGTCGAAGATGTGCTCAACCAGGGCGACACGGTAAAGGTCCAGGTTATCGAGATTGCCGAAAACGGCAAGATCAGCCTCGACCGCATCGATAAGCCCAGCGCCCCCGATGCTTCCCCTGCCGCAAACGGCGGCGCGAAGCGTGGCGGATACAAGGACGCCCAGCGTCGCGACCGCGGAGACCGCGGCAATCGCCGTGATTCCGGCCGTAGCGACTATCGCAGGCCCCGCAACCGCAGCTAGGCATTCGCGGAGCAGTGCATTACCGGAACGGGACCCTTCGGGGTTCCGTTCCTTGTTTTGAGTGGGCGCGCAATCAGGCGATTTGTCGTATCATTGCGAACGGACATCGAAGGGCACCCGATGTGCCCACTTCACAGAAAGCAGGTTCCTTCATGGCATATAGGAAGACCGTCCTTGAAAACGGCATCACCATCGTTACCGATCTGATGCAGGGAGTGCGCAGCGTTTCCCTGGGCCTTTGGTTCAACGTGGGCAGCCGCGACGAGCGCGCAGACCAAGCGGGACTCACCCACTTCATGGAGCATATGATGTTCAAGGGCACGCCTACCAGGACCGCCTTCGATATCTCGAGCCAATTCGATGCCCTGGGCGCCGAGCTCAATGCATTCACCAGCAGGGAATACACCTGCTACTACGCACGCGTGGTCGATGAGAAGCTTGATGCCGCGCTTCCCATCCTGGCCGATATGGTCATCAACTCGGAATTCTCCAACGAAACCATCGAACCCGAAAGGGAAGTGGTCATCGAAGAAATCGCCCGCGCAGAAGATCAGCCCGATGACGTGGTTTACGACCTGTTCTTCGCAAATATCCTGCCCGACCATCCCCTGGGTCTTCCCGTGCTGGGCACGAGGGATCATGTTTCGGGGTACCAACAGGAAAACTGCCTGGAATTCCACCGCGAACACTATGTAAGCGGAAACCTTACGGTGGCTGCCGCAGGCAATGTCGACCATGACCACCTGGTGGACCTGTGCAAGTCCCTGTTCGCGGATATGCCCCAGGGGCCGAAGGCCGTGCGCGACCTCGAAGGTTTCGGGGACCGTGCGCGCCTCGCGGTGCAGACGAAGGATATCGAGCAGGCCCATATCCTCTACGGCATGCCCTTCATCCCCACGAACGACCCCCGTCGCTTTGCTGCAAGCGTGATGAGCAACATGCTCGGCGGTACCATGAGCTCCCGCTTATTCCAGGAAGTAAGGGAAAAGAATGGTCTGGTGTATTCCGTATTCACTTCCCAGAGCCTCAACCAGGGGCTGGGTACTTTCGCCGTTTATGCGGGCACGCGTCCCGAAAACATCAAGCGCGTCATCGACATCACCCGTACCGAGTTGGCTAAGATGGCCCAAGACGGTACCGATTCGGAGGAATTGTCGAAGACCGTGGAAGGTATCTGCGGCCAGCTTCTGCTGGGTTTGGAATCCAGCAATTCGCGTATGATCCGTGCAGGCCGAGGCACTACCATGGGCAATGAATTGCTCTCACCTGAAGAGATCGTGGAACGTTACCGTAGCGTGACCTGCGAAGATGTGAAAGACATCGCCCAGCAGATCCTCACCCAGGAACCCACGATCGCGGTTGTGAGCCCTTACGATCGGGAAACAGTTGCCGAGCTTGCGGGTATCGGGGAATAGCATGTACATCGCGCAGTCCCAGGCTGCGCTCGAATAGGGAAACGAAGTAACGGAAGGAAGGAGCCATCGTGATCAAGGTTGCAGTCGTCGGTTGTTTGGGCCGTATGGGAGCCTCTATCGTCAAGGCCGTTTCCGCCGCCGATGATATGGAACTCGTTTGCGGCGTCGATGTAGTATCCGCCGAAACCGAGTATCCGCTGTACAAATCGCTCGAGGAAGCGATCGCTGCGGAAAAGTTCGACGTGATGGTCGACTTCACCCAACCTTCCTCCGTTGAGGGAAACATCCGCACGGCACTCCCCGCGGGCATCGATTGCGTGATCGGCACCACCGGTCTTTCCAACGAAAAGCTCGACGAGCTAGCAGCCTTGGCACCTCAGGGCACCTGCCTGTTCTACGCACCCAACTTCACCACCGGTGCCGTTCTGATGATGGAATTCGCCAAGGTCGCAGCACCCTTCTTCCCCGAAGCCGAAGTGATCGAATTCCATCACTGCCGCAAGAAGGATGCTCCCAGCGGCACTGCCGTGCGCACCGCCCAGCTGATCGGCGACGCGAGGGGATTCGAATCGGGCGCTCCCGGCAAGGAAACCGAGATGCCCGGAATGGAAGGCGCACGCGGCGCGCTCGTGAACGGCGTTCCCGTCCATGCAGTACGCAGCATGGGCTTTTCCGCCAACCAGGAGGTCATCTTCGGCTCGATGGGCCAAGCGCTGACCATCAAGCATGAATCCTGGAGCACCGATTGCTACATGCCCGGCGTCCTTCTGGGTATCCGTCGCGTCGGCGAATTAGAAGGTCTTATCGTTGGGCTTGAGAATTTCATGATGGAATAACTGAGCAGTTTCCCATACATGCATTGCTAAATGTGATAATAAGGAGTCGCACGAATCCGTTCGTACCCTGTGTATAGAAAAGGAGAACACTATGACACAGTCATCCAGCCTTACATTCGGCAGGCTTATCCCCGCAATGGTCACGCCTTTCGACCA
>SFII01000118.1 GCA_004555335.1 Coriobacteriaceae bacterium
CTTCTGCAGCCTGGATACCTCGTCAGCGAAGGCCGGGGTGCTTGCCGAGGCGGATACGGCAACGAGCGCAAGGCATGTTGCGGCAAGGGTCGTGGCAAGCTTGCCGGTGGGCAGGGGCGTGTGTCGTCTGGTCATGCTGATCCTTTCGGGCGGGTTCGCAGCGGGGCGTTTTGCCCCGGGCCGCTTCGGAAGGCTGCCCAGTATAGCCAAGCGGCCTTACAGAAACCCAACAGATGCCCAGGGGCTTTACGTGAGGGTCCTGAGCATCGGATCCGCCTGTCCGGATTCTTTCAGCGTGCTCGATGCGTGCGGATGGTGGGGTTTCGGAACCCGGGCGGATGTGCGAAGTCTGGTATCCTAGCGGGGCGGAAGCGCATTGCATTCGGGCTTCCGCAGAATCGACCGCGATACCCTAGGATGTCCCGCCCATGAAGACCGAACGACTCACCGAGGACCTGCTGAAGCGCCTTCTGGCGTCTTCCTCGATGGAAGACTATTTCGACGAAGAGGATTCCACGGTCGAGACGACGCTGGTCGACTTCCTTTCGGATCTGCTCCGGGAAAAGGGAATGAAGCGTGCCGATGTGGTGCGCGGCAGCAGCCTGAACGCCACGGTGGTTTACGACATCTTTTCCGGGAAGAGCCGTCCCGGACGGGACCATGCGATCATGCTCGCTCTGGGTTTGGGGTGCGACCTTGCGCAGACTCAGAGGTTGATGCGCCTGGCGGGGGTTTCGGTGCTCTGGTGCAAGAATCGCAGGGATGCCATTATCATCTGGGGCATCGAAAAGGGATTCGATCGCGCCAGGATCGACGATGAGCTGTGGCGCTTGGGCGAGAAGACCCTGTTTGCAACGGGGCCTCTGAAGAAGTAACACGGCAGGGCATCGCTTGGGAAGGCTTCTCTTCGGTTTGTTCGGTGTTCTCCAATATCCTGGACGAGGGTTTTTCAGTTGCCAACTGAGGAAGCGCATTCTTCTTGCGATTATCATAGGTCCTTGCTGCTGCGCTGTGCCTGCTTGGCTTGCGCATCGGCTTTTGCCGATTGTTTGGATTGGAATGTGGACGGGAACCTGAATTGGATGACAAGAGGGTAATGCACAGTATGAGCATCGACGATGCCTACACCGTGGAGCGCGTGCTGGCCCAGGGCAAATCGGGCATGACCGAAATCGTCACCATCGACGGAACCGGCCCTTTCATCCGCAAGCGCATCTTCCATTCATCCGCGCATCGCAGCGTTTGGGCGGCGCTTTCCGAATGCTCCTGCCCGCGTTTGCCCCATGTCGAGGCGACGTATGAGACCCCCGACACTTTCGTGGTCGTGTGCAGCTACGTTCCCGGCTGCACCCTTGCAGAGCATATGGCGAAAGGCGGCGGGCTCGATTGCCATGAGGCGCTCTCCATTATCGAGGGTATATGCGAGGCAGTCGCGGAATTGCATCGCCATAGCATCATCCATTGCGATATCACGCCCGAGAACATCATCATCGCAGCCGATGGGGCCCATCTGATCGATTTGGGTATCGCCCGCATGGAATACGAGGGTTCTTCCGCCCAGTCGGCGCATCTGGGAACCTGGGGTTTCGCAGCACCGGAGCAGTATGGCTTCGCCAATGTGGACAGGCGCTCCGACATCTATTCACTCGGCAGGCTTTCCGGTTACCTGCTCACGGGAATCAGGCCGGATTCCGACTGCTTCGAGACCGCGCTTGCCGATTTGGCCCAACGCCAGCCCGGACTGCATCGTGTTATCAGGCGGGCGTGCACCTTCGAACCGAGTGGCAGGTACCAATCGGTCGCATCGTTTTTGGAGGATTTCCGCCTTGCGGTATCGGGCGGCGCGAATCCATCCTTTCCCGATACTGGCGGCCAGGGGGAGGGTGCAGGGGCGTCTTCTGGAAGCTCTTCGCGTGGGAATGCCCATGCGGCGCCTGTTGCCCCTTTTGGGGCGCAGGGTGCATCGGCGTCGTCCTCTGCTGCTCCGAATGCGTATTGGGATTCTTCCTCCCAGCAGGGTTTCGGTGGTGATTGCGGGGGTCCGGGCGCGCAGCCTGCAAAAAAGAAACCCCGAACGAAGCTCGTTGTGCTCATCGTGCTTGCCGTGTGCGTGGCGCTTGCGGCCCTCGCGGGCGGCGGATATGCCCTCTATTCGAAGATCGCTTCTCACCCCAGCGGTTCTGAACCGGATAGGAGTGCGTCCTCTGCCCAGGAACGCACGGTATCCGATTCGGAGGCCTCCGAATCGTCTGCATCTGCGCCCGAAAGCCCGGATGGTTCTTCGGGCAGCTCGGCATCGGGTGGGATCTCGTCCGAATCCGTGCCCTTCAGCATCGTGGAGAGCGGCTACTCGGTTTCCAGCAGCGGATACGTCCATTATGCCGTCACCATTCAGAACGACTCGGAAGACCAGGCATTGCTTTGCCCGGAAATCATCATCACGGGCCGCAGGAAAGACGGCGGCGTGGTGTTCTCCGATACCCAGACCTACAACGTGATATCCCCTGGGACGGAGATGACCTTCACCGGACAGGCGGGCAATGGGAATGCGCCCGCGGAAGTGGAGTTCCAGACGGGTTCGTCGATGGGGTCCACATGGACTTCGTCCCTTTCCAGCGATGAATGCTATACGGTCAAGAACGTTTCCTATGTGGAGGGTTCGCTCGGCGGGTCGTTCGTCGGCGAAGTTGCTACCAACCTGGGTGCGACCGAGGCGTTGGCCGGGCGGCCCTTGCATGACAATGTGCGAATCGATCTGGTATTGAAGGACGGATCCGGAAAGATGGTCGGTGGTTTCGAGACCTTCATCACCCCTGCGAAGGAGGGCGAATCCACGACATTCGAAGTCCGCTTATACGACGACATCCCCTTCGATTCCTATGAGGTCTACGCCTCTGCCTGGTAGGGCCCGGTAGGATGTCCTCGATCTGAAAACGAAGGACGGGCAGCTTCTTTTGAAGCCGCCCGTCCTTTTCCGTGCGCGGTTATGGGTATCGGCGTCGGTTTGGCGCTGCACCACGGAGGGTGCGGGGAGCGCCCACCCGGCCGTCCGGTCCGGCCCTATGCCTGCAGCTCGCCGATGATGCGCTGAACGCTCGCACCGGTCTCGTAGATGGCGCGCTCGATGTCGATGCCCGCCCATTCCCCGTCGCGGTAGCGTACGCTGCCGTCGACCATGGTCAGCACCACGTCGCTGCCGTGGCCTGCGTAAACCACGTTGGCGGGTGCGTTGGTCATGGGCGCCCAGCTGGGGCCGCTTGTGTCGAGCACGCACAGGTCGGCCTTCATGCCCTCTGCGATAAGGCCGCAGTCGTCGCGTCCCTGGCTCAGCGCGCCGGTGCGGGTTGCCGCGCGCAGGACCTGCTGCGGGGTGATGGCCGCGGGGTCCAGGGTGGATCCGCAGGCGCACAGGGCCATGACGTACATGTCCTGCATCATGTCATGGTTGTTGTTGGAAGAGCAGCCGTCGGTGCCCAGCGCCACATTGATCCCCTCGTCGAGCATGCGCTTGATCGGCGCGAAGCCGCTGCCCAGCTTCATGTTGGAGACGGGGTTCGTCGCGACGAAGACGCCGCGGTCCCGCAGGATCTGGAAATCGGGCTCTTCCAGCCAGACGCAATGCGCCGCGGTGGTGGGGTTCTCGAATACGCCCAGGCTCTCGAAGTACTGGATGGGCGTCATGCCGTTGTGGCGCTGCTTGCATTCCTCGGTTTCCAGCTTGGTCTCGCTCGCATGCAGATGGATACGCAGGCCGCGCTCCTTGGCCAGCTGCGCGATATCCCGCACGACGATGGGGTTGCTGGTGTATTCGGCGTGGATGTTGTAGTCCACCAGCAAACGCCCGTTCTCGCTTCCGTGGAAGCGCTCGATCAGCTGGTCGTTCAACTGGCAGATGGGGTATTCGGAATAGGGCTTGGGCTCGAATGCCAGCAGGCCTTCGGAGGAATTCATCTTCATGCCCGCTTCGGCGACTGCGCGGAAACGGTCTTCGGAGCAGTAGTACATGTCGGTGAAGCTCACGGTGCCGTAGCGCAGCATCTCGGCGCATGCCAGCACGGTGCCCCAGTAGTTGTCTTCGGGCGTCATCTTCGCCTCGAAGGGCCAGATGCGGTCGTTGAGCCATTCCTGCAGGGGCAGCGCCTCGCCGTAGCCGCGCAGGATGGTCATGGGAGAATGCGCGTGGGCGTTGAAGAAGCCGGGCATGAGCAGGCGATTCGTTCCTGCGTACTTCTCGCCGTAGGCTTCGGGGTTTTCGGGCGGGCAGGTGCCCACGTATGCGATGCGGTCGTCTACGGTGCCGACCCAGCAGTGTTCGAC
>SFII01000119.1 GCA_004555335.1 Coriobacteriaceae bacterium
TTCGGCTGCTGCAAGCTGCGCCTGGAGCTGGGGGATAAGCGAATAGCGCAGCTCGCTCGCCCTGGCAAGATCGCCATCGCGGGTTGCGCGCTCTTCCTGTTGCATCAGGTCATCGATCTGGGTCTTGATATCCTGGACCTTGACGATAACGTCCTTTTCGTTGCGCCATGCCGCACTGCGGGCATCCAGATCCTCGCGGGCTGCAGCGATTTCCTTACGCAGAGCCTCGAGTCGCTCCTTCGATGCGTCATCGGTTTCCTTCATGAGCGCCTGCTCCTCGATCTGCATCTGGGTAAGCTTGCGCGTTGCGAGGTCGATTTCTTCCGGCATGCTGTCGATTTCGATTCGCAGCCTAGAAGCCGCCTCATCCATAAGGTCGATCGCCTTGTCGGGAAGGAAGCGGTCCGAAATGTAACGGTTGGAAAGCTCGGCGGCAGCGACGAGCGCACCGTCCTTGATACGGACGCCGTGATGGATCTCGTACTTTTCCTTTAATCCGCGCAGGATGGCAATGGTGTCTTCAACCGAAGGCTCACCGACCATGACCGGCTGGAAACGACGCTCGAGAGCCGCATCCTTCTCGATGTACTTGCGGTATTCATCGAGGGTGGTTGCACCGATGGCGTGGAGCTCGCCACGGGCAAGCGCGGGCTTGAGCATATTGCCCGCATCCATGGAACCCTCACCGGTCGCACCTGCTCCGACGATGGTATGGAGCTCGTCGATGAACAGGATGATACGGCCGTCGCTTTCCTTGACTTCTCTCAGTACCGCTTTCAGTCGGTCTTCGAATTCGCCACGATATTTGGATCCTGCAACCATCGCGGACAGGTCGAGCGTGACGATATCCTTATCCTTCAGGCTGGAGGGGACATCGCCTGCGATGATACGCTGCGCCAAACCCTCCACAATGGCCGTCTTGCCGGTACCGGGCTCGCCGATGAGAACGGGATTGTTTTTAGTGCGGCGAGAAAGCACCTGGACGGTGCGGCGAATTTCCTCAGAACGCCCGATAACCGGGTCGAGCTTGCCTTCGCGCGCCGCTTGGGTAAGGTTATGGCCGTATTGCTCGAGCGCCTCGAACTGGGTCTTCTCGGTTGCATCGGTCACACGGGTGTCTCCTCGCAATTCGGTGTACGCTGCTTCGATATTCTTCCGGGTCACGCCTTCACCGGAAAGCACGCGACCGGCAGCACCCTTATCTTCGGACAGTGCGATGAGCAGATGCTCGCTCGTTGCATAGCTATCGCCAAGGGATTCGGCGACCTTCACCGCACGGTCGAGCAGCTGGAGCAAGGCGTTTCCGGGCATGGACATCGCCGTACCCTGGACAGTGGGGAGCGCGTTGATTTCCTCTTGCGCCCTCGCAGAGATCCTGGAGGCATCCGCCCCGATGCGCTTCACTATTGCAGAAAGATTGTTTTCAGGGGAATCGAACAGAGCCGCAAGCATATGGATCGGTTCGATGGTGGGGTTGTTCTTTTCCCCGGCAATGCCCATTGCAGCCTGGACGGCCTCCTGGGCGGTCAAGGCTAACTTATCGAGTCTCATTCTCTAGCCTCTTTTCTCTTATCGTCATTCGGAAAGACGCCGCAGCGCCCTGGTCTGTGATGCGACGAGCGATGTGACGCTTTCCCTTGTTTCCAATTCATGGACCCTATCCGCTAAGCGGCGGACCCGTTGATGCAGGGAATCCAATTCGGCATCCCTTTCATCCAAACGACCCTGGAGGTCGAGGATGCGGATCACGCCGGCAAGATTGATCCCCTCATTGGTCAGTTCGTTGATCAGGTTCAACCTGTCGATGTCGGCTTGGGAATACATGCGGGTATTCCCACTGGTACGCTGGGGCGTGACCAGGCCCTTCTGCTCGTATGCGCGAAGGGTCTGGGGATGGACGCCCGCCAATTCGGCTGCGACGCCGATCATATACAGGGGACGGTTCCTGTTGTCCATTACCACGGCCTCGCTTTCTGATCGCCTGCAGCGGCGAACGCCTCCATCGCCTTGCGCTGCCCTTCGTTGATTTCCCGGGGAATGACGATCTTCACCTTCAGATGCAGATCACCAGAACCCGATTGCTTCAGTTTCGGAGCACCCTTGCCGGGGATGCTCATCTCGAAGCCATCCTGGGTCCCTGCAGGAACCTTCACCTTCAAACGGCTTCCATCCGGCGCGGGAACGACGATGGATGCACCGAGCACAGCCTCATCGATAGTGACGGGCAGATCCATCTTCACATTCGCCCCATCCCTGGAATACAGGGGATGCGGCTTGATACGGGTGGTTACCAGCAGATCGCCTGCAGGACCCCCGTTCACACCGGGTTCGCCCTTCTCGCGGAAACGGACCCTGCCTCCATCCACGGCACCCGCAGGTACCTTCACGTTGAGGGTTTCGGGCGCGGTCGAGCCGGGGATGCGCGCCTTCACGTGCTTTTCGGCTCCGTTGAAAGCCTCCTCGAACGACACTTCCAAAGAAATGCCGACATCTCGGCCTTTCTGGGGCATCGGCTGACCATAGCCGCCGAAGCCGCCCATATCGAATCCGCCGAATCCTCCGAAACCGCCTCCGCGAATCGCATCGAGGATTTCATCCCAACCGCCGAAGCCGCTGAAATCGAAGCCCCCTGCCCCGCCGTTCGGGATACGACCTCCGGCAGCACCGTATTGGTCGTACATCTTTCGTTTCTGAGGATCGCTTAATACCTCATAGGCTTCGTTGATTTCCTTGAACTTCGCCTCGTCGCCGCCGGCGTCGGGATGATGCGTGCGGGCAAGCTTGCGGAATGCCTTCTTGATATCGTCCGCCGACGCATCCTTGGAGACGCCTAGGGTCTTATAGTAATCAGGCGTACTTCCCGCCATTCGCTCCACCACCTTCCCTAAAACACAGGGGCGGAAAACCTTTCCCGCCCCTGACGATCAATCAGTTATCGCAGATCCGATCCGCATGGAACGGAAAGCTGCTACTTTTCCTCTTCTGCCGCGTCTTCCACGGGGCGCTTCGGACCACCGGTGGCGACGGTCACCATTGCGGGCCTGATGACCTTCCTGCCCATCTTGTAGCCCTTCTGGTACACCTGTTCGACCGTTTCGTCGTACACGTCGCTGCGGTCGACATTCGCAACAGCCTGATGCTCGAGCGCATCGAAAGGTTCGCCTGCGGGGTCGATGACCACCACTCCGCCTTTTTCGAGGACGCCTACAAGCTTGCTGTACACCTGCTTGACACCATCGAGGAGACCGACCTCGCCGTTGTTGACGGCGTAATCGATGCTGCGTTCGAAATCATCGAGCACAGGAATCAGACCGGTGACCAGATTCTCTCCCGCACGGGCCTTGTCTTCCGCCCGCTGCTCTTCGGTACGGCGACGGTATGTATCCCACTCGGCATGCAGTCGCATGAAGCGGCCCTTCCAATCCTCGACTTCCGCCAAGGCCTTTGCCAAGGGATCCTCGTCGGCTTCGGAAGCTTCTGCCTGAGGCTGCCCTTCTTCGCAATCGGCTTCCTCGACAACCTGGGCTTCCAGCTCTTCAGCGGTTTCCTCTGAGTTCATGTTCTCTTCTACTGCCATCGGTATTCAATCCGCCTATTAGTTGTTCTTGTCGTCGTCGACTACTTCGTAATCGGCTTCGATGGGACCATCGTTGGATGCGCCTGCTGCAGCACCGGCACCTGCCTGGGCGCCTGCATCCTGCTTGCTGTATACAACCTGGGCGATGCTATAGCCGACCTGCTGCAGCCTTTCGGTTGCGGACTTGACGGCTTCGATATCGGTGCCATTCAGCGCCTCGCGGGCTTCTACGATTGCAGCTTCCGCTTCGGTGCGGGATTCTGCGGGAACCTTGTCGCCCAGATCTGCCAGGGTCTGCTCGGTCGCGTTGATGAGAGAGTCGCAGTTGTTGCGGGTCTCGGCCTCTTCACGGCGACGCTGGTCTTCGTCGGCATGAGCCTCAGCGTCCTTGACCATGCGATCGACTTCATCGTCGGACAAAGCGGTGGAACCGGAGATGGTGATCTGCTGCTGCTTGCCGGTGCCAAGATCCTTAGCGGAAACGTTCACGATGCCGTTCGCGTCGATGTCGAAGGTGACTTCGATCTGGGGGACGCCGCGGCGTGCCGCAGGGATGCCGGTCAGCTGGAAGCGACCCAGGGTCTTATTGCCGGCCGCCATCTCGCGCTCGCCCTGCAGGACGTGGATCTCGACGCTGGTCTGGTTATCTGCCGCAGTGGAGTAGATTTCGGTCTTGCGGGTGGGG
>SFII01000120.1 GCA_004555335.1 Coriobacteriaceae bacterium
CGCGGATTTAAGCTCCTTCAAAAAAGTTCGGATTGGCGACTACATTATCAGCTTGCGGAGCTTCCAAGGTGGGCTCGAGCTTGCGGCAGAGTACGAGGGACGAATCACGCCGGCGTATACTGTCGTAAGGCCGGCAGTTTCCCTAAGCTCTCGATATTTCAAATATGCTTTCAAAGAGAAGCGCTTTATCCAGTGCCTTGACTCGATGACCTCTGGAATTCGGGAAGGGAAGACTATCAGGTTTTCGGAATTCAGGGAGTCATCGCTTCCCCTTCCCCCTCTCCCCGAGCAACAGGCCATCGCAGACTACCTGGATGCCAAGACCGCCCAGATAGATTCCCTCATCTCCGCCAAGCAGCGCCAGGTGGAGCTGCTCAAGGAATACCGCAAGTCCCTCATATCCGAAGCCGTCACCGGCAAGTTCAAGGTCCCCGGATCGGAGTAGCTACAGCTCAGACTCGCAGAGTTTCCGCGCTGATTATCCCGAAAACCATCTTTGGAACCACGCGATATCCAAGACCCAATCCGACCCCACCCCACGCAAAAAGACCCCGCTCGATAACGAGCGGGGTCTTCGGATGCTTGCGAATCGCAAGCAGGTATTACATGCGGATGTAACCCTTGCGCTTTTCGGGGTCGTCGCCGGGGATGATGTCCACGGGCTTCAGGATGGTGTTGGTGGTGCTCTCGGTGATCAGAACCAGGCCCGCAACGGAAGCTGCGGATTCCAGCGCAATCTTGGTGACCTTCACGGGATCCAGGATGCCCATTTCGATCATGTCGCCCATTTCGCCGGTCTTGTAGTCGCGACCGTAGCCCTTCTTGCCGGACTCCAGGATCTTCTCGACTTCCAAAGATCCGTTGTAGCCGGAGTTCTGGGCGATGGTGAGCATGGGAGCAGCCAGAGCCTTACGGACAATGTCCACGCCAGCCTGCTCGTTTGCGGGAACCTCCAGGCCGTCCAGGGCGTCGATAGCGTTCAGCATGGCAACGCCGCCGCCGGGGACGATGCCCTGCTCCATGGCAGCCATGGTTGCGCACAGGGCGTCTTCCATGCGGGACTTCATTTCCTTCAGCTCCGCCTCGCTGGCAGCGCCGATGCGGATGATGGCAACCTTGCCCAGCAGCTTCTGCAGGCGGTCTTCCAGCTTCTCGATGAAGACGGGGTTGACGATGCGGGCGATTTCGCTGCGCAGGTAGTTGGCGCGCTTTTCGATCTCTTCGGGATCGCCGTGGCCGCCGGTGATGACGGTAGTGTCCTTGGTGACCCTGACGCGGTCGCAGCCGCCCAGGAAGTCGAAGGTCAGGTCGTCCAGCGTGGGATAGGTGTCCTTGAAGTACGGGGTTGCACCGCATGCCAGCGCGATGTCAGCGAGCAGGTTCTTATTGTGCTCTTCGACATAGTCGGGCATCTCGGTTGCGATGGTGCGGAAGGTGCCGCGGGTGGTGTTCAGCATGATGGTATGCAGAGCCTCGCCGCGCAGGTCGTTGGAGATGATGAACAGGTCGCGCTTGGACTGAACGACGCGCTCCAGCATGGGGATGATGGGGCGGACGTCCTTGATCTCGTGATCGGTAACCAAGACCAGGGGATTTTCCAGCTCGCCGAAGTGATGCTCTTCATCGGTGATCATAGCGGGAACAACGAAGCCGCGGTCGTAGCGGATACCCTCTACGATCTCGACCTCGACGCCGAAGGAGGAGCCGTCGGCACAGGAAATGCCGCCGGTGGATCCCACTGCCTCGACCGCTTCCGCGATGGTGTTGCCCACGGTGTCGTCGCCGGAGGAAATGAAGGCGACCCTGGCAACCTGGTCGCGGCCTTCGATCTGAACAGCCTGTTCTTCGATGGCCTTAACCGCAGCGTCGACGGCCTTTTCCATGCCGCGACGCAGGGGCAGGGCCTCGGCGCCGGCTTCGACCAGGCGCAGGCCTTCGGTAACCAGGACGTCTGCGAGCAGGGTTGCGGTGGTGGTGCCGTCGCCGGCGATGTCATTGGTCCTGATCGCAGCCTCGCGGATAAGCAGCAGGCCCATGTTCTCGACCTGGTTTTCGGTCAAGATGCCCTTTGCAACGGTTACGCCGTCGTTGGTGAACACGGGCGTACCGCGGCCGAACTTCTTTTCAAGGGCGACGTAGCGGCCCTTGGGGCCGAGGGTGACCTTTACGGCCTCGGCCATCTTATGGATGCCGGCAGCAAGGCCCGCGCGAGCGTCATCAGAGTAGAGAATATGCTTCGCAGTCATCCGAGACTTCCTTTCTGAAAACGTTGAAACAGCGCTGAGGCGCTGCAGTATTACCTGTTCGTGAAAACCACAGGGTATTATACACGTTGGCACTGTCTGTTTGAGAGTGCTAGACCAGTCTACTACGAAAGAACCAAGGGACAAGGGCAAGTATCTAAGCTGTTACCCAGCGCACCCCACACGGGCGCGCGCGGAATGGCCCGAGGCCGCCCGAAGCCTTCCACACGGGCGCGCACCGCCCACCTCAAGGCTGCAGCCAGTCGGGCGCAAGGCGTACCCCCGCCCCTCTGCCGTCTGGAGCACGCGCCGCAAACCGCGCACGGCCCTACTTCAACGTCACTTCCAAACGGACGGGATTATGGTCGCTCTGCTGGAAACCGGCGTCGATGGTCTGCACCTTGTCCAGCTGCACGTTGGCGGACAGGATGAAGCCGTCGGACACATAGAAGCGCACATCAGGGCTTTCCAGCGGCGCATTCAGCGAGCGCGCGGTCGCCACGGCAGGATCCATGGCGAACTGGGTCCCTTCGGGGAAGGCACCTTCGTCGATCACGCCGGAGGAGCGCACCTGGGATACCTCCTTGCCCCAATAACGAACGTCGGTTCCGCTGAAGTTCTGGTCGAAGTCGCCGCCCGCGATCACGTAGTTGCCCTTATCGGATTCGCGCTTCACGAACAGGGCCAGGTCGCGCGTCTGCTTGTCCTGCACTTCCTGAGAAACGCGGTCGCTGAAGCGGACGTTGGCCACCACCAATTCCTTCCTGCTGCCTTCCACAGGGATGCGGCTCACCGTATAGCAGGGCTCGGGTGCGACCAGGTCGCGTACCAGGGAATCGTCTTTCGGAAGCGCAATGCGCTCGGTGGAATCCGCGGCGAAACGGCTCGCGGTTATCATGCCCGAATCCACTTCGCCCAAGCACGGCCAGGGATAGGGCACGTACAGGACCTTGTAATCCTGGACGAAAGCGCAGGAATAGCCGGCAGCTTCCAAGGGGTCGGAAAGGAAGGTCTCCTGGTCGATATCACAGCTGCGGCTGGAAGCCCTGTCCACTTCCTGCAACAGCACGATGTCCGCGGACTGCCCTTCGATAAGCGATTTGGCGGAAGAGAGCGAAGACCGCACCGATTCCTGGGACTGGGCGCGAACGCCTTCGCCGGCGTCGACGAAACTCGTGGCGCTGGCGGGAAGGCCGCCGTAGCCGATATTCCAGGTGAGCAGGCTGATCTGGCTGCCCGCCTGCACGGACTCGGTGGCAGAACCCTCCGGCTGGACCGTTTCCACGTCTCTGGGGCGGAATTCGGTGATGGCCAGAGCGCCGCCTCCCACGACAACGCAAAGCGCAGCCACGGCCAGCAGGGACGCAAGGAGGCGGAAAGCCACCCCGAAGGGATTGCGCCTGCGACGGTGCGCCTTCGCGTTGCGCACGGTAGGGGACCCGTTGCTTGGAGCCGTCTTCTTCCGTGACTTGGGCCTGCTGCCCGCGCGCCTTACGTCGCGCGTGTTGACGGGGCGCACGTAGGCACCCTGCACGGGGGCTACCTGGAAGACGGGGGTCTCCCATCCTCCCAGGTCATCCTGCAAGTCATGAGATTCGGTCCCGTCGGGGGAGCCCTGGGATCCGGGGGTATCGATAAAGTCCCGGGGCTCCTCCGCCTTGGAGGGATCCCCGGGATTCCGAGAGCTTGGACGGGCGGCGTGCGCCGCATGCCTGGGCTTAGGTTCCACCTGCTATTCCCCAAATCCGGCCTGCGCAAGATACGCTGCAGGGCCTAAGTCGTAGATGCTATTACCCTGGCAGTCTATCGCAACCGTCAGGGGCATATCCTCGACTGTAAGCAAACGGATAGCTTCGGTGCCCAGGTCCTCGTAGCAGACCAGCTGCACGTCCTTCACGGACTGCGCCATCAGCGCGGCGATGCCGCCCACGGCGGCGAAGTACACCGCGTCGTTGCGCTCCATGGCGTCGATCACGGCCT
>SFII01000121.1 GCA_004555335.1 Coriobacteriaceae bacterium
GCCACCCCGGCAAAGCCCGAGCGTCGTCACAGTGTCAGCTCTGTAACCCGTACCCAGAGGTTAAGCGAGGATTCCGCCGAATCCGATCGCGCCTCCAGGGCCAAGAGGTAAGGGTTCGCGCTTGCCTTCTAAGCGCTAAGGCACCCATTGGGAATAAGCCACCTCGTTCGAAGCGGGGTGGCTTTTTACTGCTGCTTGCAGGATCAAAAGGGCATGTGAAAGATTCGTGTCACGGTTACGTTAATGGCGTGTTGCACACTGTTGCCTAACCGAAAACGATAGAAGTGCTTGGGTATATTACTATGAACGCGGCAACCGAAAACAACGTACGGTTGCGTCCCACACAGATAGGGGGAGCAGTAATGGCTCAGATCATCACCGAAGAACAGTTCGAAGAAATGGTACTGAAGGCAGACAAACCCGTTCTCGTGGATTTCTACGCCGATTGGTGCGGTCCTTGTGCCGCGATGGCGCCTGTCATCGACGAACTTGCCCAGGACGTTGCGGATACCGCCTACGTTTACAAGATGAACGTCGATGGATGTACTCGCATCACTTCTGCGCTTCGCATCATGAGCATTCCCACCTTCGTGGTCTTCAAAGAAGGCGAGGCAGTGGATTTGGCCATGGGCACCCAGCCGGTCGACTTACTGAAGGGCATGCTCGCCTAGCAGAAAGCAAGTTTTCGGGGGATTGCAAGCTTGACAGGAGGGCGGGTTGCTCGCTTTCCGCTTCCGTCGCCACCACCTGGGATAGCAGCTTGGGCAAAGCTGAAAGCAGGGCGTTTCCCAAAATCAGCCATGGGTTTGCTGGTTCGAGAGGCCTTTTTCTTCAGTGCTTTTAGAGCTTCCATGGTTTGATTCGCCTGCGGCCATTCGGAGTGATACAATAAACGCTTGATTCCGCGCAAATGCTTCCGTGTGGAAAGCGCTCAACCTTACAACCAGCGCGTCGCTTCTGTGAGCGGTGCGTTTTCATGCAAGTCCGCTAGGGGGATTCATGCTTGAACGTGACAAGCTGGAAAAGATCAGCGACGCATATGACGAGCTGCAATTGAAGATGACAGACCCGGCCGTCCTGGCAAACCAGAAGGAATACAACCGTCTTGCCAAGGAATACGCCAACCAGGGTCCGCTTGCCAAGGCTGCGAAGGCATACGTCCAGAACCTGGACGACCTGGCCGAGGCGAAGGAAATGCTCGACGATGCAGAAATGAAGGAATTCGCGCAGGAGGAAATCGCGCGCATCGAAGGTGAGCTTCCCAAGCTGGAAGAAGACATCAAGTTCATGCTCATTCCCGCCGATCCCGCAGACGATAAGGACATCATCGTCGAAATCCGCGCTGGTGCCGGCGGTGACGAGGCTGCTATCTTCGCGGGCGATCTATTCCGCATGTATTCCCGTTATGCTGACAGCAAGAAGTGGAAGATCGAGACCCTGGATGTTTCCACCTGCGATGCGGGCGGTTACAAGGAAATCCAGTTCAAGGTAAAGGGCGACAAGGTGTATTCGGAAATGAAGTTCGAATCCGGCGTGCATCGCGTCCAGCGCGTTCCCAAGACTGAATCCCAGGGTCGCATCCACACTTCCACGGCAACCGTCGCCGTCCTTCCCGAAGCGGACGAAGTGGAAATCGAAATCAAGAACGAAGACCTGCGCATCGACGTCTACCGTGCAGGTGGTCCCGGCGGCCAGTGCGTTAACACCACCGACTCCGCGGTGCGCATAACGCATCTTCCCACTGGCTTGGTTGTCCAGTCCCAGGACCAGAAGAGCCAGCTGCAGAACAAGATCGCCGCAATGGCGGTTCTGCGTGCCCGCTTGTACGACAAGATGCTCGAAGAGCAGCGTGCGGCCGAAGGCGCCGAGCGCCGTGCCCAGATCGGCACCGGTGACCGTTCGGAGAAGATCCGCACCTACAACGGTCCGCAGGACCGTGTGACCGACCATCGCATCGGTTACAACGGAACCTACAACGGCATCTTGCTTGGTTCCGGCGGTGCCGGCTTGGAAGAGCTCATGGTTGCGCTTCAGGCTGCAGACCGAGCAAAGAAGCTGGAGCAGGCAGTTTAATTGCATTCGCGACGCGGCCCTTCGGGGCCGCGTTTTTCGTTGAGAGGTATTGATGGAAGATCAGGTTTGGACGGTTAAGCGGATCCTCGACTGGATCGAGGGCTTCTTGGCCAACCATGGCGACAAGAACCCCAAGCTCAGTGCCCAGTGGCTTGTTTCCGAGGCGCTTGGCGTGAGCCGTATCCAGTTGTTCATGGATCCCGAACGTCCTTTGAGCATGGAAGAGCGCGATGTGCTGCGCGATTACACTCGCCGCAGGGCGACAGGGGAGCCCTTGCAGTACATCACGGGAACCACCGATTTCCGTTTCATCACCGTGATGGTGGAACACGGCGTGCTTATCCCCCGACCCGAAACCGAGGTGCTGGTAAGCGAGGCTCTGGCGCAATTGGAAACCGCGAACCAAGTCAAGCAGGCCCGGCGTCAGGAAGCGGAACAGGCCGAAGAGGCATTCTTCAGGGCCGTGGCCGCAGCTAGCGATGCAGATGGGAAAGCGGGCCTTTCCGATGATGGGGTGGATACCCCGCAGGAAACATGCCAGGCCCCCTGCCTTCGCGTTTTGGACCTGTGCACGGGCAGCGGTTGCATCGCATGTTCCATCGCCAGCGAAGTACCCTACGCTAACGTGGTGGCAACGGATATCGATCCGAAGGCGGTGGCGCTTGCGCGGCGCAATGCCCGGGCTTTGGGTTTGGAAGAACGGGTGCACGTGCTCGAATGCAGCCTGGCCGATGGCTTGTCCGAAGACGATTCGGCTTCCTTCGATCTTCTTATCTCCAACCCGCCCTATATTCCCACCGAAGTGCTTTCGAGCATGGATGAGGAAGTGACGGGCTTCGAATCCGCATTGGCCCTGGATGGCGGGCAGGACGGCCTGGATCTGTTCAGGCAGATCCTACCCATTGGCTTGCGGATGCTGGGCAGTGGGGGAGTTATCGCGCTCGAGCTCCACGAAACCTGCCTGGAGCAGGCTCTGGAAGAAGCGGTGCGGGCAGGATACTGCAATGCGAGGATCGCACGCGACCTTGCAGGCAGGCAGCGTGTTCTGATCGCTCAGAAAGGATAGGGATACTGCATGAATCTGATCGAACAATTGGAAGAGGCTTCCCTGGTATTGGGTAGGTTTCTGGGCGACGCGAAGCCCGTATGCGCAGTCATCCTTGGCAGTGGCCTGAACTCCTACGCCGATCGCCTTGAGGATGCGAAGTATCTTCCCTATCAGGATGTTCCCCATATGCCCCATTCCACCGTGCCCGAACATGTGGGTAGGTTCGTTTTGGGCAAGGTGCCTGGGACCGAAAAGACTATCTTGGCCATGCAGGGCAGGGTTCATGCCTATGAAGGATATTCTCCTACCCAGGTTGCATTCCCTGTGTGGTTGATGGGCAAGGTTGGGGTAGATATCCTGCTCACCACCAACGCCGCAGGTGCTATCAACCCCGGCTATCGCGTGGGGGACTTCTGCCTCATGCGCGATCAGATCAATCTGACCGGGCGCAATCCCTTGGTGGGACAAGAAGCGAACGCGATTGCGAACCGTTTCGTCCCCATGCTGGATGCCTTCGATGCCACCCTGCGTGCAAGCGTGCTCAAGACTGCTGCCGATTGCGGTATCTCCGTTCATGAAGGCGTGTACCTGGGCCTTTTGGGTCCCAGTTTCGAGACGCCTGCTGAAATCCGGGCCTTCGCAATGCTCGGGGCGGATACCGTTGCGATGAGCGTTTGCGAGGAAGTGATCGCTGCTCGCCACGTGGGTATGCGCGTTGCCGGAATGTCGCTTATCACCAACATGGCCTGCGGTGTCGAAGGCGGTGATCCCCGTCCCGACGACATCCTCGATGCTGCCGTGCTAGCGGAAGGCAACTTCGCGCAACTGGTCTACGGGTTGGCCTGCTCGCTCTAATGGTTTGCTATTGCTATTCGATTCGGAAGGAAGCTCAATGGAAGGCATGATCCCCATCAGCGGTAAGACCAAGCTGCTCGCCGTAATCGGCAGCCCTGTGGCGCACTCCCAGTCCCCCAAGATCCATAACGCCTCGTTTTCCCGTCTGGGCATCGATGCTGTCTATCTTGCCTTCGATGTCACGCTGGAAACCCTGCCGACCGTAGCCCCTGCGCTCAAGCAGATGGGCCTT
>SFII01000122.1 GCA_004555335.1 Coriobacteriaceae bacterium
CAATCCGAAGCCGAAGTATTCGAATAGGTACAGATTCTGCGGGTTGCCGAAGGGCATGATCATGCCGCCCAGATTCGCTGCAAGCCCCTGCATGATGAAGGTGAAGCGCAGGCGGTTTTCCCAACCGGCAACGCCTAAGGTGATAGCGGAAAGCGGGAGCATCATCACCAGTGCCATGTCGTTGGTGGCGAACATGGATATGACCGCTGTCGATGCCACCAGCGCCAGAATGGTGGAACGGCAGCCGTGAAAGCGCCTCACGAAGGAGCGCGCCGCCGACTGGAAGGCGCCCGCATTGCGCAGGGCCTCCACCAAGGTCAGGATGCTGAATAGGCAGGCAAGGGTCTTCCAATCGAAATAGCCCGCGTACTGCGCATCGGGCGGCACGAAGACAACGGTCACCGCCGCGCAGACGAAGGAGACCGCGAGCACGGTATTGGCCCGGACGAACCCGACCGCAGAGGCAATCACGCGTTTCGGCACGGACCTTCCCTACTTATCCTTGTCGATGAAGCGCAGGTACTGCGCGCGCTGCAGCACGTCGAGCGCCTTCTCAAGATCTTCGGGCACTTCCCCGGAATCGGTGTCGTACCAGGTTCCTTCCGCATCGCAGACCCCGAAGGCGTTATAAGCGGAAGCGACCTTGCTTTCCTGCAGCACGGTTTCCTGGTAATCGCTCAGGGGGACGCCGGCAATCTCCAACGCCAGGGCGGAAAGGTTGCTGGTGGTCACGTTCTTCACGTCCGCAAAACGCCCGGCGCCTTCCACGTCGTAGTTCGCCCAGACGAAGAAGGAGGTCTGGTAGATGCGCTGCTGATGCTCGGCATCGCTTTCACCGGGATAGAACAAGTCGTTGATGTCCCTGCTGAAGCCCGGCTGATGATCGCCGAAGAACACCACCAGCACAGGGCGGTCCAGCGCTTCCAGGTCGGCGATGAACTGCCTCAGGGCGTCATCGGAGGCCTCGATGCAGCCCAGGTACTCGTTGATCTGGTCGACCATTCCGGCATCATCCACCCCTTCGGGCGCATAATCCACCTGGTAGCGCTCGGGGATGCCGCCGCGCGAGTAGCCGCTGTGGTTCTGCATGGTGATATCCATGATGAACTGGGGAGACTCGTCCGTTTCCAGCAGCTCGATCACCCTCTTGTAGGTCGAGGCGTCGGATACCTCGTTGTGGACCAGTTCGTCGTCGCCCGCAAAATCATCCTTGGAAAGGAAGGTGCCGAAGCCCATCTTCTCGTAGATAACGTCGCGCTTCCAATTGGTGGGGAAATTGGGATGGATGGCCGTGGTGGTGTATCCCAGCTCGTTGAACTGCTTCGCCAGGTTTTCGCATCCGTCGAACTTATATGCGGAATACGGATAGATGCCATTGCCGAAGAAGGCCATGTTGTTGCCCGTCAAAAACTCGAATTCGCTGTTGCAGGTACCGCCACCGATAACGGAAACCGCGCAATCGCCGTTGACGATGGTCTGCTCCATCAGGCTGTTGTAGAACCGGGGGCCTTCGTAGTCGCAACGGAGATTGTCGTACACGGACAGATCGGAGAAGGTTTCGTTCATCACGCATACGATGGCAGGCTGCTGCTCCTGGAACTGGGCCTGCGCCTTGGCACGGTCTTCCGTGGCAGAGGATTCCTTCTCGTATTGCGCAGCGGTTTCCTTGACAAGATCATGCGCATCCTCGGTGGTATAGCCTTCGGGCTTTTCCACCACCATCCCCTGGGCCACGGTGATAAAGGAATTGAGCCAGCCGTATTTCTTGTAGCAGTCGTAGGTGAACCAGCTATCGATCTTGATGTCGGCGTCCTCCTTGTAGTCGGGAACGCATACAAAACCGGCGAGCAGCCCGAATACGATCAAAGCCGAAAGCAGGTTGAAGGCATACCTGCGAAAAGGATTCCCCTCACGCTTCCAGGGCACCGCGAAGGAAAGCAGGCACAGGGCCGCCAGGGCAAAGCCCGCGCCTTGGAGCACGCCCCCGTTGATGACGTAGTCGTAGTTGCCGCTCACCGCCAAGGCGGTTCCCAGAACCATCATGTCCGAGGGAAGGATGGGAGCGAGCTTGAACAAGTACAGGAAGTACTGTCCCAGGCCGATGAGGTAGACCGAAACGACGCCGATGGCGGCGCCTGCGCCACGGCGTCCGAACAGCAGGTACAGAACGGAAATGAAGCCCAAGATGATGATGGTTTCCATGAGCTGATACTGCAGAGCCATGCCGAATGCCCAATCGCTGTACGCGCACTCCATCGCCCACATAGCCAGGTAGGAAACCACCAGGATGATTCCCAACTCGCACGCAGCATGCCTGAGCAGGCGCTCGCTGCCTGCACGGGCCTTCCTCACCATCAGGCAACGGTCCCTATGGGCAACGACGGAGGCTAAAGCCACATCGACAAGGGTGAAGGCGACGACCTTCCACACGGCATCGGCATACAGGCCCATGCCGCACGCCACGGCAACTGCAAGCAGGGCGATAGCATAGGCCGCAAGCCACGCGAGGGTTCCCCTCGAGCACGCCAGGGCCCTGGAGCCCATATGCTCCACCTGGGGCTGGTCTTCCGAAGGCGCTCCGGCCTTGTCCCCGGATTCGCCTTTCGCGGCATGGCCCTTCCCGCCCTTGGCAAACATCCAGGCAAGCGCCACGATGGCAAGCACGCCCAGAAGGGGGATGATCGCGCACCACGCAGGTGCGAAAACCGCCTGATCGGTCATATGATTCGTTCCTCGCCTACACTCGATCGTCTAATCGCAAAAGAAACGGCGGACCCTTCCGCCGAATAAAACTTGCATCAGATTATTGTAAAGCCCGCGTCAAGTTTGCCGCAAATTCCTGAAAGGCCTTTTCAGGGAAACGACACGTCAGCACGGACCGTCGAAAACCACGGCTACAGAAGCGTACGGCACTCCGGCAATCGGGACGCCGTTTCGCCAAGCCGGAAGGGCGCGCGCTAGATCACGATCCCGTCGCAGTGGTCGATTTCGTGCTGGATGATCTGCGCCGTCCAGCCGCTGAACTTTTCGGTATGCCAGGCAAAGGACTCGTCCTGGAATCTGACTTCGATCCTCTTGTAACGGGTGGTGGCGCGCACGCCTTCCAGGGAAAGGCAGCCTTCTTGGGTTTCGAAGGGCTGCTGCTTCGCCACGATCTCCGGATTGAACATGAGGCGGCGCCTTCCATCATGATCGAACACGATGATGCGTTTCGCCTGGCCGATCATGTTAGCCGCCATCCCCACGCACTCATGTGCATGGGCTGCCAAGGTATCCAGCAAGTCCCGCCCGATTTGCAAGTCGTCTTCGGTTGCGGGAGCTGCGGGAAGGCTCAGGAAAACGGGCATCCTCATAATGGGCTTGATCACGGAAAACACCTTTCGCAATGAAGTAACCGGGTATTTCGCCTGATACCATAGCAAGAACACGCTTTCCCGCGATTCTCTGGCGGAAAGCTGCAGCCAAACAACATCGAACGGCATCGAGCACGCAAAGGAGCAAGCCCATGGGCAGGCAGAACCATACGGAACCCGGCAGGAACCTGCTCGCACGCTTCTGCGGAGCGGGCGTCGCCTTCACTGCCACCATGGGCGCCTGCGCCTGGGGAATCGCATGCCTCAAGCGCATCCGCCCGCGATGCCGGCGTACCATGTTCGGAACCGCCTGGACCTATG
The DNA here is from genome assembly GCA_004555335.1 of Coriobacteriaceae bacterium. Classification (GTDB taxonomy): domain Bacteria; phylum Actinomycetota; class Coriobacteriia; order Coriobacteriales; family Eggerthellaceae; genus W1P20-047. Next base: position 3,675 of record SFII01000122.1, read on the forward strand.
AAACCAGGACCGATCAGGGCGAGCGGCTGCGCATGCTCGTAGTCGACGGGGCCTGCCAGGGAGCAAGCTACCACGGCGAGAAATGGAACACACTCCCCTTCGAGTACCTGCGCGCCTTCGACCGCATGTTCGCAACGGGAAAGCACATCGAACGCGTGCTGATGATCGGCGGTGGCGGTTTCGCCTATCCCAAGCACCTGCTCACCCGCAGGCCCGACGTGAGCATGGACGTACTCGAACCCGATGCGAAAGTCATCGGCATCGCACTTAAAGAATTTCACTTGAACAGGCTGCTCGACGAATGCCCCGACCGCATCAGGATCATCCAGTCGACCGGACAGAAATGGCTGGAAGGTTCAGACGATTGCTATGACGCCATCGTGAACGACGCCTTCACGGGCTTCGATCCCGTGCGCGACATGGTGGATGCAGCCTTCCTGGAAAAGGCGAAGAGCCATCTTTCGCCCGGCGGCCTGTACCTGGCCAACGTGGTGACCTACCCCAAGCTGGGCGACTACTCCCACTTGGAAT
>SFII01000123.1 GCA_004555335.1 Coriobacteriaceae bacterium
GATACCAAGCTGCAAAGGTATGCAGACCCTGCGGGGTACACCCAATACCTGCAGTATCACAACCGCGAAGCCCGTTACCATTACCAGATGGGCACCGGATACCGCAACGATGTGAGCCAAACCAACGGTTTTCATCACATCATACAAATCACTTGCGAATAGCTCGGTCCTATCCCCGAAAAGCACCGCTTTCACCAAGGCGGAAGCATCCGCCCACAAGTCGTTTGAGGGGAACGCATCATCCAAAACACCCAGACCCCGCTCGCGAATCAGGCAGATTAATCCCAGAAAGCCACCGGGATTGGAAACCACGGGATTATCCAACGAAAGCGATGCGACGCAGGCTTTCTTCCAGTAGCTGGGAAACGAGCGTGCGGATGGTTCCTTCAACTCGCCTGATCCCGTCACGTATTGCCAACAATACGCCCTTGTGCCCTCTGGCAGATTCAAGCGCACTTTCACACATCCACCCTGGGGTAAATCTACGCGCCCAAGGCACGACGAACCGAAGTCTCCTTCCCTGCTGTCTTCTACGACCCTGACGCACCAGGTGCCGGGATCCTGCTCAAGCGCAGCCTGTTCATCACAACGGAAACCATATGCGCCAATAGAGGAAACCCCCGCACCCAATAAGATGCCGGCAAGCATCAGTGACAGAAGATTGCCCTTCCCAGTTAGCACACCGACCCCGAAAAGAAGGCAAGCTGCTATCGATAGCACTCCGAAGATCACGCATATCCGCGCTTCCATGCCCTGGGCGAATTGCAGGCAAACTGCGCTCGCGATCCAAAAAACCGCCGCAAAGGCAAGTACGGGAACCCAGGCGGGAAGATGGAAAGCTTCGAGCAGTGCGTTGAACCGCCTTGTTGCATTCTCTTTGAATACCTTTGCCGACAAGCTTTCGAATAAGGCGACGATTCGCCTTCCCGGCTTCCACCACGAAACGCCTTTTGAAAGGGCTTCGATCGAAGCCGTAACGCAAGCTCTTGCATTCCGTGTATAAGCGCGCATCGATAAGCCACTGGAGGCATCCCCTACACGCATATCAGATCCTTCAGGGCCTCGTACTTCTTGTCTCCGATTCCCGAGACGCGTTTTAAATCCTCTATCGCCTGAAAGGGTCCTTCGCTATCCCTGCTCGCGATGATCTTCGCGGCAGTTGCCTCGCCGACACCTGGGAGCGAAACCAATTCGGCAGCACTTGCAGTATTGATATTCACCAAAGCATCCGACTGGCCTGATACTCCTGCGCTAGCGGAGCTTGCAGGACCGTTCTGACTTGAGGATTCAGGAACTTGCAATTCATCGCTTGAGGGCACGTAGACCTGCTGCTCATCCTGTAGGGATTGGGCAAGGTTCAATGCATCGGTCGCAGCATCTGGCCCAAAGCCTCCAGCACGTTCGACTGCATCTCCGATACGGCTTCCGGGTGGAAATTCATACACTCCAGGTTTCACAACCTGGCCGCACACATAGACAACCAGCTTGGCGTCTTGCGCTTGCCCGCTTACGGATTGTCCCTTCTCCGTCGAAGCCCCATCAGCTTCCGTCGTAGAGTTTGACGAAGCATCATCCTTCGACTCGCCCGAACCCGAAGAGGCGTCGTCCTGCAAGCCTTCCTGTGAAGACCCGCTTTCCCCCTTCGTCAGTTGAAACGAATCGCCGCCCAAAGCCGACAGGGCATTGCCCGCAGTGAAAACCACTACTACCAGCACAAGCGCAGCCAAACCCACGAGCAAAGGCAGACTCAGCTTATCCAATCGGGCCTTTTCCTTCAGTTTTTCCGGTACTTGAATGAACGGCATGGTACCCCCTTCCCTTTGGAAGGGATGCTAACGAAACAGGCTTACCGTTTTGCTACGGTAAGCCTGCAAAAAGCCTATTCGATTCTGGCGGAAATGCGCGAGAAGCTTACACGTCCTTGCGCGGGCGCTTCTTCTTCGGCTTATACGAAGGACAACGGTAGTCGTGGGGTTCGGCCGCATCGGCCAGTTCCCGGACCCACTGCTCGATGGGGAACAAGGCTTCTGCCTCCAAAACCTTTTCCAGATTGGCGTGGGTTTCGGGATTTCGGGGCATGAACAGGGTGCAGCAGTCGGGTGCATCCTGACTGGAGATCTCGAAAGTACCCAGCTCTTGGGCCTCGGCGATTATTTCCTGCTTGTCGGTGCCGATCAACGGGCGGAACACCGGCATTTCGACCGCCGCATTGGTGGCGTTGATGTTATCGATGGTCTGGGACGCAACCTGTCCCAAGCTCTCGCCGGTCACGATGGCCTTCGCCCCTTCCCTGCGGGCGATTTCCTGCGCGACCTTGAACATGAGCCTGCGATACAGGATGACGCGAAGCGAAGGAGGCGCCTCAAGCGAGATCTCGCGCTGGTAGTCTCCCAAGGGAACCATGTATACGCGCGCGATGCAGCCGGTTTTCTCCAGCACTTTGGCAATGTCGTCAACCAGATACTCGCTCGTCGATGCCGTTTGGGGGCGACCGCTGAAATGCACGCCGATGCATTCGGCACCCCTACGCGCAATGCGCCAGGTTGCCACAGGAGAATCGATACCGCTGGAAAGCAAGGTCACTACCCTACCGCTGGAACCAACCGGCAATCCGCCGATACCGCGGATAGAAGCGGCGTATACATACGCATTTCCCTGGATAACCTCGACACGCACCATCACGTCGGGATCGTGCATCTTCACGATCTTTTCGGGGAAGGCCTGGCAAAGATGGGCTCCGACTATCTGATTCATATCCATGGAGGAAATGGGGAAATCGGTGTGGCTGCGACGGGCGGCAACTTTGAAGGTTACGAACTGGGAGACATCGTTCAGCGCGTCTACGGCAGCTTGCTTGATCTGCTCGATATCGCGATCGCATTTGTAGCCGCAGGATACACGTGCGATACCGGGAAGCTTGGCAAGGGTATGCTCGATACGACTTGCAAGCTCGAAATCGGTCCCTTCCTTGATGAAAACGCACAAGCGCCCGGAAATACGCATCACGGTTGCAACAGGGAAGCCTTCGAGCATAGCCTCGATATTGCGCAGAAGGCGCATTTCGAAGACTTTCCTATTGTGGCCTTTCAGGCCGATTTCGTGATAATGGACCAGACAGACCCTCTGGAACTGAGACATCGCATATTCTCCCATTCATAGAAAATGCCCGCTGCAGCAAAGCTGCGAAGGCGGGCATTGCATATACAGCAAGATTTCCGATTAATGCGCTTTTGCGTTGATGGTTGCCGGGTCGAAGGAAATATCTTCAGAGGCGATTTCATCGAATGCGATGGAAAGGGGCTTCTTGCTTGCAGCGCGCGCAACATCGATGGCCATCTGGCTCTGGATAGCACGGGCGCGCTGAGCACGGAGCATTTCCTTGATATCATGCGCGCGGCTGGATGCCAAAGCGCAGAGCAGGAATCGGTCGTTATCTACCTGGTCCAGAAGGACGTCGATTTTAGGTTCAATCAGGCTCATTTAACAATCCTTAGGTCTATTTGCTTGCTTCTCGACGAAATCGACCAATTCCTTGGAGGCAACGTCAAGATCATCGTTCACAATCGCGATATCATACTTTATTTTTTCCAAAAGCTCCATAGTCGCGACGCTCATCCTCGCAGCAATAACATCTTCGGTTTCGGTTCCCCTACCACGAAGTCGCTCTTCAAGGATTTCAAGGCTGGGAGGCTCGATGAACACCAGGATCGACTGGGGAATCTTCTCCTTGATCTGGAAAGCACCCTGAACGTCGATTTCCAAGATAGCCTGCTTGCCTTCGGCGATGGCCTGCTCGACCTGCGCGCGCGGGGTGCCGTACTTGTTGGAATGGACCTGCGCCCACTCCAAGAAGCCATCCTGACGCACCAGATCATCGAACTGATCATTGCTGATGAAAAAGTATTCGCGGCCGTTTACCTCGCCCTCGCGCGGCTCGCGCGTGGTAGCGGAGACGGAAAGCCAAGCATCGGGCACTTGTTCTATCAGGGCCTTTACCAAGGTGCCTTTACCTGCTCCCGAAGGACCTGAGATAACGAAGAGATTTCCTGTTCGGCTCATTTCTTAAGACGCTCCAAAAGAGCTGCTTCCTGGCGCTCGCCCAAACCGCGAAGACGACGGCTTTCGGCGATTTGCAGCTCGGACATGACTTTCTTCACCTTTGCCTTACCGAACCCAGGAAGCGTTTCGATAA
>SFII01000017.1 GCA_004555335.1 Coriobacteriaceae bacterium
TCGTCGTTGTACTGTTCGACGATGGCACCCATGCAACGGGACACGCCCACGCCGTAGCAACCCATGATGAAGGGCTTGTCCTTACCGTCTTCATCGCTGAAGGTCGCATTCATGGCCTTAGAATACTTGTCTCCCAGCTCGAAAACCTGCGCCACCTCGATACCGCGGGAAGAGACCAGGGGACGTCCGCACTTGACGCACAGGTCGCCTTCCTTCGCGGTGCTGATGTCGCACCAGAAGTCCACGTCGAAATCGCGGCCCTGCTTGGCGCCCACGAAGTGGTAGCCGTCCTCATTCGCACCGACCACCCAGTGCATGATGTCCTTCAAGCTCTCGTCCGCGCCGATCTTCACGCCTTCGGGCAGGCCCACGCAGCCGATGGAGCCCTTGGGCAGGCCGGCGGCTCATGATCGCCGGGCAGGAACAGGGCGACGGCATTGCCCTCGCCGTCCTTGCCCACCATGCACTTGACGGTGGAGCTTTCGGGGCAGTCCAGGAATTCCGCCAGCTGGGCGATGGTATGGACGTTGGGGGTATGCACCTTGCGCAGCTCGGTCTCGGGGAATTCGGTGGGCTTGATCACGCATTCGGCAACTTCGGCATTCGCCGCGAAACCGCACTCGCAGCTGACCAGGCCGGCTTCGCCCGCATCCGCCAATGCCATGAACTCGCAGGTCAGAGAGCCGCCGATCTGGCCGCCGTCCGCTTCGACGGGACGGAAGTCCAGGCCCAGGCGATTGCAGATGCGCTCGTAGGCACGGCTCATCTCCTCGTAGGTCTCATGCAGGGATTCGTAGGTGGAATGGAAGCTGTACGCGTCCTTCATGATGAACTCGCGGCTGCGCATGAGGCCGAAGCGGGGACGGCGCTCGTCGCGGTACTTCACCTGGATCTGGTACAGGTTCAACGGGAGCTGCCTGTAGGAGCGCAGCTCGTTGCGCACCAGATCGGTGATGACTTCCTCATGGGTGGGTCCCAGGCACAGGCTGAACCCATGACGGTCGTCAAGGCGCATCATTTCGGGACCGTATGCATCCCAACGGCCGCTTTCCGCCCACAGCTCAGCCGGCTGAAGGATGGGCATGCGCACTTCCTGGGCACCGGAGGCGTCCATTTCCTCACGGACGATCTGCTCGATCTTCCTGATCACGCGCCAACCCAAGGGCAGGAAGGAATACATGCCGGTGTTGGTCTTGCGCATCATGCCGGCACGCAGAAGCAGGCGATGGCTTGCGATGGCGGCTTCGGAAGGAACTTCCTTAAGCGTGGGAGCATAAAGCTCGCTCATTCGGGTGATATGCATCATAGTCTTCCAATCTCCTCAAGCAGAGCATCGACGATTTCGTCCTCGCCGACCTTCCGCAAAGTTTCCCCATGTTTGAAGATGACCCCGTTTCCGGGACCGCATGCGACTCCGATGTCCGCACCTGCGGCCTCGCCGGGACCGTTCACCACACAGCCCATGACCGCAACCTTCAAGGGGGCGGCCACATTCTGCAGCGCGTCGTCCACCTGCTTGGCCAAGCCGATCAGGTCGACCTGGCAGCGGCCGCAGGTAGGGCAGCTGATGATTTCCGGGCTTCGGCGGCGCAGATCGAGCGCGGCCAGCAGGGTCCAGCACGCGCGGATTTCCTGCACCGGGTCGTCGGTCAGGGAAATGCGCATGGTATCGCCGATTCCCTGTTCGAGCAGGATGCCCAAGCCCGAAGCAGATTTTACCAGTCCTTGGAACAAGGTTCCCGCTTCGGTTACCCCGATATGCAATGGATTGTCAGGGATCATCTCCGAAAGCAGGCGATACGCCTCCACCGTGGTGCGGACATCGGATGCCTTCGCGGAGACCACCACATCATGGAAACCGCGTTCCTCGAAATGCCGCACGTAATCGGCAGCGGAAAGCGCGAGCTTCTGGGGCAGCGTCAAGTCGTCGCGGGATTTCAGGGAGTCGTCGAGCGATCCGGCGTTCACGCCCACCCTGATGGGAATACCCGCCTCCCCCGCAGCCTCGATCACCGGATCGGCCTTTTCCCAACCGCCGATATTGCCGGGATTGATACGCAGCTTGGCCGCACCGCGGCGCGCGGCCTCGATGGCGATCTGCGCGTCGAAGTGGATGTCGGCCACCACGGGCAGCGGCGATTCCTCGCACACTTCCTGGAAGGTATCCAGGTACATGCGCCGGGGGATGGCCATACGCACCACTTCGCAGCCCGCTTTGGCAAGCTGGCGGATCTGGCGCAGGTTCGCCTGCGCGTCATCGGGTGGCTGGTTGAGCATCGACTGGACCACGCACGGGGCCCCGCCTCCCATGGGGACCTTGCCCACCATCACCCGCCTGGTTCTCTGATTGGGTTTCATAGGCTATCAGCCTCCTAGCACGAACCTTTGGACGTCCTGGTTGATCATGAAGATGAACAGCAGCATGAACAGCGCCATGCCGAATAGCGAGATCGCATTCACCACGGAAACGGGGATATCGCGCCCGATGATCTTCTGGATGACCTCGATGACCAGCTTGCCGCCATCCAGAGGAGGGATGGGCAGCAGGTTCATCAGGCCCAACGATACGGAAATGAGCGCGGAGAACATGACGAAGGTGAGCATGCCCTGCTCGAAGGCGCTCTTCGAGATAACGGCGATCCCCACCACGCCTGCAGAATCGGAAAGCGTCTGGGCCGCCGTTGCGGGGTTGAACAGTCCGGCGATGGCCTGGACGGTCGCAATGAGATAGCACACGCCGGCATAAAGCGAGCGCAAGGGGTCCACGCGCAGGTGCTGGACCGACCCGTCGGCGCCCTGCACATCGATCCCGATTACCGAATACACCACGACCATGATGATCATGAAGAAGAGCAGATTGGAAAGCGGGCCCGCAAGCAGGATCACGCAGCGCTTCCAAAAGGGAAGGCTGCGGTACTGCTGCCTCTTCTCCGATTCGAAGAAGGCATGGGGGTCTTCCTGGGGACGGGGTTCTCCTTCGGCGCTGATCACCGTGCGCCCCTCGCGCACCTCGACCGTGCGATAGGTGTTATACGGATCGGTCTTCTTCGGGGCGGTGATGCAGCCCCATTCCACCAGCTGCTCCAATGCACGGCAGGCATCATCGACGCCGATGCCGCATTCCCAGGCAAGGTCTTCCAGAACCACCGTGCCATGGCGGTAGGCGCAATCCAGCACCTGCTCCAAGTACGGGCTTTCCGGACCGCCCTCCATGCCGCACAAGCGCGCGTAGCCGCCGAGCGGGATGGCGGTCACGCCGAAGGTGGTGCCGCGCCACTTGAATCCCACCCGGGGGCCGGGAAGCCCCACCATGAATTCCGAAACGCGCACGCCGAAGGCCCGGGCGGCAAGGAAGTGCCCGCCCTCATGGATGACCACGAGGAAGCCCAGCACCACAAGGCAGCACAGGATCGCGGTGATAGCACCCATTGCGCCTACGCCCGCCAATCCCTCTGGGCGATCAGGTCGCGGGCAGCACGACGCGCCCAGGCGTCCTGCTCCTGCAGCTGGGCCACGCTTTCGACGGCCTGGACCCGGTGCATCTCCATCACGGACTCGACGGTACGGGCGATGTCCAGGTATCCGCATTGATGGGAAAGGAATGCCGCAACGGCAACCTCGTTAGCGGCATTCATGACGCAGGGAAGCGTACCGCCCGTGGAGCCGGCGATACGCGCCAGCTCGAGCGCACGGAAGGTGCGGGTATCGGGCTCGTAGAATTCCAGGCTTCCCAGCTTGCAGAAGTCCAAGGGCTCGACGGGGGCATCCCAGCGGTCGGGATAGCTCAAAGCGAACTGGATGGGAATGCGCATATCGGTCGTACCCAAATGGGCTTTCACGCTGCCGTCGGTGAATTCCACCATGGAATGGATGGCGCTCTGCGGCTGCACCACCACCTTGATGCGGTCGTAATCGATATCGAACAGGTGATGCGCCTCGATTACTTCCAGGCCCTTGTTCATCAGGGTGGAGGAATCGATGGTGATCTTGGGGCCCATATTCCACGTAGGATGCGCAAGCGCCTGCTCGGGCGTCACCTGGGCGAGCTCTTCGCGCGTGCGCCCACGAAAGGGACCGCCCGATGCGGTCACCCACAGGCAGCTCACTTCATCATGGCGCTCTCCCAGAAGGCACTGGTAGATGGCGCCATGCTCGGAATCGATGGGCATGAGCGACCCGGGCCTGCCAGCCCGCGCATCCAGGTCCCTCGCGAGCGGCATGATCAGATCGCCGCCCACCACGAGGGATTCCTTGTTCGCAAGCGCCAGCACCTTGCCCGCGCGCAGGGTCTCGTAGCTTGCCTGCAAGCCCGCCGCCCCCACGAGGGCATTGACCACCAGGTCCACTTCGGGCAGCCTGACGAGCGCGCTCACCGCATCGGGGCCGAAGGCGATCTCGGCCCCCTGGGGAAGCTTGCGGGAAAGCCCCGGGCATTCGACACCCGCAGCGAGATAGGGAACCCCGAACTCGTGCGCCTGGTCGATCATCTGGTCGACGCGCCTTCCCGCCGCAAGGGCGACTACCTCGAGCTTGTCGGGGTGGCGCCTGACCACGTCCAAGGTTTGGGTGCCTATCGACCCGGTAGAACCCAGGATCGCGATCTTCCTGGGAAACGAAACCTGTTCGGGCTTAGATAACGACATTGGGGATGCAGCCTCCTAGATACAGGCACAGGGCCGCGGTAACGGATACGGTGAGCAGCGAGTCGGTACGGTCGAACATTCCGCCATGGCCGGGCATGATCGTCCCGGAGTCCTTCACGCCCACATTGCGCTTCATGCGGCTTTCGGCAAGATCGCCCACAACCCCCATCACGCCGCACAGCAGGCCGAAGCCCACCGCCTGGGGAGTACTCAGGGTAATCGCGGGGATGAAGGACATACCGCACCAGAACAGGACCGAGAAGGCCAAACCGCCGAAAAAGCCCTCCCAGGTCTTCTTCGGGGAAATGATAGGAGCCATCCTATGCTTGCCGATCGCCCTGCCCACCAGATACGCGCCGACATCGTTGAGCCAGACGCTCGCGATAAGCGCGAGCATGGTCACGCCGCCCCAGAGGGCGCCCAGATCCATGCGCACCACGAGCAGGCAGGAAAGGGACATGCCCATGTACATCGCACCGAACACCGTCAGGCACAGATCGATGATCCTCGCCTTCGGCCAGCATACGTACCACAGGATAAGCGCGAGCAGGAAAACGGAAGCAACGATGACGATTCCGGGCAAACCGAAGAAGAAGGCCACGATGGGAAATGCCGCCGCGGCAGCGATACCCAGCCATTCGTTCACCAGCTTGTCATCGCGCTTCATCATCCTATAGAACTCGAAAGCGCACATGCCCGCGATCGCAGCCAGGTACGCCATCGCGGTGATATCGCTCAAGAGGACGCACGCCGCAGTGACCACGAAGTAAACGAAGCCCGCCACGGTACGGATCCCCAGGTCGGATTTCTTCTTGCCCTTCTCGCCCTGGGCTGCGGGGCTGCCGCCCCCCTGTGGCTTCTCGGGAACTGGCCTATCTGCCCTTTCATCGAAATCCAGGATAGGGGTATGGGATGCGGGATTCTGTTCCTTGGTATCTATCATGCCTTCCCCACTCCTCCGAAGCGCCTATCTCGTCCCTGGAAGCCAAGGAGCGCGCGCAAGAACTCGTACCTGTCGAAATCGGGCCACAGCACGTCCGTGACATAGAACTCGGAATAGGCGATCTGCCAGAGCAGGAAGTTGGAAACCCTCAGTTCCCCGCTGGTGCGGATAACCAGGTCGGGATCGGGGGCCTGCACCTTGGCGGTGTCCAGATGGGCGGAAATGCGCTCTGCCGTCACAGGCAGCGCCTGGTCGCCGGCCGATGCGCGCTGGGCGTCTTCGGCGATGATGCGGTTCACAGCCTGCACGATTTCCTGGCGGCCTCCGTAGTTCACGGCAACCATCAAGGTCATACCCGTGTTGTCGCGGGTCTTCTCCCATGCCTTGGCGAATGCCTCGCGCGTACGGTCGGGCAGCATGGAATCATCGCCGATGGTCATGACGCGCACGCCTTCCTTGTGAAGCTCGTCGACCTCGGCGAGCATGGTCTTGGCGAACAGCTCCATCAGGCCGACTACTTCCGCCTTGGGGCGGTTCCAGTTCTCGGTCGAGAACGAATAGAGCGTCAGATAGCGGACACCGATATCCGAAGCGGTACGGATCGCCTCTCGGACGGCCCCGATTCCGGCTTTATGGCCTGCAAGGCGAATGCTCCCCCTTTTCTTCGCCCAACGGCCGTTGCCGTCCATGATCACAGCGACATGCTGCGGGATGCGCTCCAGGTCGAGCTGGGATAGGTCCAGATCGTCCGGAACGTCCGGGAATATTTCCTCAAGTGGCTTGCTGAGCATTGAACCTCCCTTTCAATTCCAGCCAAGCAACCGCCGAAGCGGTCCAGCGGCCGGATTGCTCCGGCCTGAAGTACTAAGATGGCGGGATGCGCGCCTTCGGGCTCTCCCGAACCCAAAGGACGGCATTCCGCCAGAGTTGATATGGCTATTCGTTTCAGCCTGGAAGGCAAGACGGCCTAGATGGCCATTACCTCTTCTTCCTTCTTCTTGAAGCGCTCTTCGACTTTCTCGATGAACTTGTCGGTCAGCTTCTGGATCTCGTCCTTGGCGCGACGGGCATCGTCTTCGGGCAGGCCGTCGTTCTTTTCCGCCTTCTCCACCGCGGAATTGGCATCACGGCGCGCATTGCGCACGGCAACGCGGGCTTCCTCGGAGTATGCCTTGCACTGCTTGGCAAGCTCGCGGCGACGTTCTTCGGTCAAGGTGGGGAAAGGCAGGCGGATGACGTTGCCGTCGTTGCTGGGGGTCACGCCAAGATTGCTTGCGATGATCGCCTGCTCGATTGCACCCAGAACACCCTTGTCCCAAGGCTCGATGACCAGCATGTGGGCATCGGGGGTCTTGATTGCAGACATCTGGTTGATGGGCGTGGGTACGCCGTAGTAGTCGACACGGATCTTATCGAGCACCATCGCGTTTGCACGACCGGTACGGACGCTGGCGAATGCCTCATCCAAGTTGTCGAGAGCCTTGTTCATGCGTTCTTCGGCTTCGAGCATGATTTCGTCTACCATTGTTTCCTCCGGTTGTTCGAGGAGCGTTTACCTATCATGGAGCTGCGGCTTTCGCATAAAGCGCAGCCATTCTATTGTACATGACCCGATTGGGCGCGCATACAAAGAAAACGGGACCCGAAGGCCCCGCCTGAAAATGCACTATTCGACCGTGGTGCCCACGTTCTCGCCCTTGAGCACGCGGCTGATGTTGCCGTTCACGGTCAAGTCGAAGACGAGGATCGGCATCTTGTTGTCCATGCACAGCGAAGCTGCCGTGGAATCCATCACGTGGAGGCCCTTCGCGAGGACATCGATGTAGGAAATGCGGTCATAACGCTTCGCATCGGGATTCTTCACGGGATCGCAGTCGTAGATGCCATCGACCTTGGTTGCCTTCATCAGGCATTCCGCACCGATCTCCAACGCACGCAGCGCTGCGGTGGTATCGGTGGTGAAGTAGGGGTTGCCGGTACCTGCAGCGAAGATGACGACGCGGCCCTTTTCCAGGTGGCGGATAGCACGGCGGCGGATATAGGTTTCCGCAACCTGACGCATCTCGATCGCGCTCATGACACGGGTGGGGATGCCTGCCCTCTCGAAACCATCCTGAAGCGCAAGGGCGTTCATGCAAGTCGCGAGCATGCCGATGTAATCTGCCTGGGAACGGTCCATGCCCTCGGCAGAACCTGCCATGCCGCGGAAGATGTTGCCTCCGCCTACGGTGACGGCGACCTCGATGCCGTCGTCGACGATCTGCTTCATCTGGGCAGCCAGATCCTCGACCACCTTGGGATCGATTCCGTAACCGGCATCGCCCATCAGGGCCTCGCCGGAAAGCTTGAGAAGAACTCTCTTATATCTGTAGTCGTTAGACATACGCCTCCCGTCCTCTTATTCCATTTCGACTCATCTTACTAAAAAGCAGGGGGAAGACCGCAGATGAGAAGGCCATTAACCCCCATTTCACCGAATGAGCAAAGCAAAGACGGGGCCCCAAGAGGGCCCCGTCTTGAAAACTGCTCCTATTCCACGCCATCGCTTCCCAAGGTCGCGTTCACGGTTTTCTCCTTCCCGTCGCGTACCAGGGTGATATCCACCTTGTCCCCGACCTGGTAGGTCCTGACCGCGGCGACCAGATCGGTGCTGCTGGCGATTTCGGTATCGCCCACCGCAGTGATGATGTCGCCTTCCTGGATACCGGCCTTCTCGGCGCCGCTGTCGGCCATGACGGCAGAAACGAAGGCACCCTGCTCAGTCGACCAGCCGAAGCGGTCTGCGATATCGGGGGTCACCGTGGCACAGGATACTCCCAGGCTTGCGTGAGTGGGTTCCTTGCCGTCGATGATCTGCCGGGCGATGCCGATCGCGTAGTTGGACGGGATGGCGAAGCCCACACCGGCATTGTTGCCGGAAGACGATTCGATAACGGAATTGATGCCGATCAGCCTGCCCTCGGAATCGACCAGGGCACCGCCGGAGTTACCGGGATTGATGGCCGCATCGGTCTGGATCATCTGGGCGTAAACCGAAGTCGAGGACTCGCCGCCGTAAGCGCCCGAAGAATCCTGCACGGTGATGGTGCGGCTCGTCGCGGAAACGACACCGGTGGAGACGGACTGCTCAAGACCGAAGGGGCTTCCGATGGTCATCACCCACTGACCCGCAACCAGCTGGTCGGAATCGCCCAGCTCGATCGCCGTCAAGCCGTCGGCATCCACCTTCACCACCGCCAAGTCGGTGGAGGGATCGGTTCCCACGACCGTTCCTTCGTATTCCTGCCCATCGACGGTGACCTTCAGGGCGGAAGCACCTTCCACGACGTGGTTGTTGGTGATGATGTAACCGTCTTCGGAAATCACCACGCCGCTGCCGAGGCCGGTATAGACCAAGGATTCGGAACTCCGGCTGAACAGCCCGCCGCCTCCCCCATTGGACGAATAGACATCGATCGCCGCCACGGAGGGAAGCGCTTTCTGGGCTACCGCCTCGGCACGGTCGGCGTCTTCGGAAATGTCGATCGAGGAACCGGAGCCGCCGATCACGGTGGATGAGCCGCCCTTGCCGTCGAACACATCGGACAAGCTGAACGCCAGGACGCATGCAAGGAGGGCGCCTAAAAAGCCCGCCGCGAAGGTCTTCGCCAAAGCGCCCGCACCCGACTTGCCCGCCTTGGGCTTGCGCGCAGGACCGCCTGCGGAACCTCCGGATTCGTACCTCCCCCCGGAGTAACCATCAGGGGGAACGGGGGTGCTTACTTGCCTATCAACCATTCTCATCATTCCTTTGCTCTATCATCGAATCGGATACCTTTGCCGGAACGCATGCCGCAACACCGGCAATCCGGTTTTCAGACCGGAGCCCCTTTCGCCGTGAAGCAGGAACCGGATGGGGTATTTCCCCTGGTCATCTGCAACATCGCGAATCTACCACGCGAAATCGCCCCGATATGGCGAAGTAACGGCGATGTAATCTTCGTGCAAGCAAAGCTCCACGTTTCAAGTACAATTGGCGGGGCACCAATGGAAAGGAGATGCCAATGTCCACTTTGGAAACCATCAAGTCCATCCTCCAGGAAAACCTGGATATCGATCCCGCAACCGTCGATGAGGCCTCCACCTTCGACTCTTTGGGAATCGATTCCCTGGACATGGTCGAACTGATCTGCGACCTGGAAGAACGCTTGGAAATCGACCTGGGCGAACCCGAGGGCATCGAAACCCTGGGCGATTTCGTATCCTACATCGAAGGGCTGTAAGCACCTGAAGCCTTCGCTTAATCAACCCGAACGAACGCAGGGCCCCTGGATTATCCAGGGGCCCTGGTGCTTTAAAGGAAGAAGCCGGCGAATCGCCGGCTTCTTCAGGATATCCCTTGCAGAAGAGCCGCGCGCTACATCAGGCGCAGGCCCACTTCCTTCAGCTGCTTCGCGGTGACCGTGCTGGGAGCCTCGGTCATGGGGTCGGAAGCGGAGCTGGTCTTGGGGAAGGCGATGACGTCGCGGATGGACTGCTTCTTCGCCAGCAGCATGACCAGTCGGTCCAGGCCCAGGGCGATACCGCCATGAGGGGGAGCGCCCAGTTCCAGGGCGCGGATCAGATGACCGAACTTCTCGTCGATCTGCTCGTCGGTCAGGCCGCAACGGCGCAGGACGCGGCGCTGCATTTCGGCGGTATGGATACGGATGGTGCCGCCGCCTGCCTCGAAACCGTCCATGACCAGGTCGTAGCTGTAGCTGCCGCACTCCAGGGGAGCGGTCTCGATCTTATCCCAGTCCTCTTCGGGGATCATGGTGAAGGGATGGTGCTCGGCCGCGTACTTGTCTTCGTCCTCGTCGTACTTGAACATGGGGAAGTTCACAACCCACAGCAGCGCATGGCCTTCGCGCTCGATGCCCAGAAGGTCTGCCATGTGCAGGCGCAGGGCCGCCAGGACGGCACTTGCAACGTCGAACTTATCGGCAGCGAACAGCAGCAGGTCGCCTGCCTCCACGCCGGCGGCTTCCTTGATGGCGGCATGCACTTCGTCGCCCAGGAACTTGATGATGGGGCTCTTTTCCTTGCCGTCTGCGGTGTAGGCGATCCAGGCCATGCCCTTGGCGCCGTTGGCGGCTGCAACCTCGGCCAGCTTCTCGATGTCGCCGCGGGACCAGTCGCCGGCACCCTTGGCATTGATGCACTTGACCACTCCGCCGGCTTCAACGGCCTTGGAGAACACACCGAAACCGCAACCGCGCACGATCTCGGTCAGATCGACCAGTTCCATGCCGAAGCGGACGTCGGGACGGTCGCAGCCGAAGCGCTCCATGGCTTCCTTCCACTGCATGCGCTGCAGGGGGAATTCGTGGGTGACGCCCGCAGCTTCCAGGACCTCTGCCATGACATCTTCCATCATGTCCATGACATCCTCGCCGGAAACAAAGCTCATTTCCACGTCCACCTGGGTGAACTCGGGCTGGCGGTCGGCACGCAGGTCCTCGTCGCGGAAGCAGCGGGCGATCTGGTAGTAGCGCTCGATACCGCCGCACATGAGCATCTGCTTGAACTGCTGGGGGCTCTGGGGCAGGGCGTAGAACTTGCCCATGTTGGGACGGGAGGGCACGATGTAGTCGCGTGCGCCTTCGGGGGTGCTATTCGCAAGGATGGGGGTTTCCACTTCCAAGAAACCGCGCTTGTTCAGGGCGGTGCGCATAGCCTGGGCGACCACGTGGCGCAGCTTCAGGTTGGCGAACATCTCCGGACGACGGAGGTCCATGTAGCGCCACTTCATGCGGGTGGTCTCATCGGTTTCGATGCCGTCTTCGATGACGAAAGGCGGGGTGACGGAGGTGTTCAGCACCTTCAGGGAGCTTGCCAGCACCTCGATCTCGCCGGTGGGCATGTTGGGGTTGACGGCGGATTCGCCGCGGGCACGCACGGTGCCGGTTACCTGGATGACGTATTCGCGGCCCAGATGCTCGGCGATGCCGAATTCCTCTGCGGAGACGCAATCGGGGTCGAAGATGCACTGCGTGTAGCCTTCGCGGTCGCGCAGGTCGACGAAGATCAGGCCGCCGTGGTCGCGGTTGTGCCATACCCAACCGTCCAGGGTAACCTCTTCGCCAACGTTTTCCTTGCGGAGCTGACCGCAAGTCGCACTGCGCATGCAGTACTTGTTCAGGTAGTCAGTCATTTCGTCTTTGCTCCTTGCGTTGCAACCTCAACTGCCCCGAAGGGCAGGTTTTCTCATATCGGGCCCGGTGCTTACCGGGGACGGCGCTCTGCCGGGGCTTTGCGCCTCATCGGCCGACCAAAAGGCAATCGGCCGCATAACCGCATCATTGTACTTCATGCAACCCGCACGCTGAACACACTTCGGGGCTCTTCATCCAAAAAGCTGCCCCTTTGCTAGAATGACCGCATGGAAGACCAGCTGTTTCATAGGCTCTGCGCCCTCAACACCCGTTTCTACCAGCGAACCGCCGCGTCTTTCTCCTCGACCAGGAAAAGCGCCTGGGTAGGCTGGGAGCACCTTGCGGACCTGATCGCAAAGCGCCTGGAAGGCGCCTGGAGCGATCGGATACGCGATGCACGCACCCTGGGCATCGTGGATTTGGCGTGCGGCAACTTGCGCTTCGAGACCTTCCTGGAAGAACGCTTCCCCCGAATCCCCTTATCCTTCACCGCCGTGGACAACTGCGGCACCTTCCCCTGCACGCCCGTGGCCGGCCCCTGCGAATTCGTGCAAGCCGACCTGGTGGAATGGCTGCAGGGCGGAAACGGCGCCGGCCTGCCGCGCCTTCCCGCCGCCGATATGGCGGTCTGCTTCGGATTCATGCACCACATCCCCTCGACCGAAGCGCGATGCACCCTGCTTCAGCGCCTGGCGGAAATGCTCGCTCCCGGCGGCATCGGGGCGGTCTCCCTCTGGGATTTCGCCCAAGATCCCAGGATGAAAGCGAAGGCCGAAGCAAGCACCGCACGGGCGAAGGAGGCACTCGGCCTGCCCGATCTGGAAGAAGGCGACTATATCCTGGGCTGGCAGGACGACGAGGACGCCTTCCGTTACTGCCACAGCTTCTCCGAAGGCGAGATGAATGCGATCGCAGGATCGCTCCCTGCGCACACGCGCTTGATCGAGCGTTTCCAGGCGGACGGCAGGACGGGCACGCTCAACACCTACCTGGTCTTCGAACGCGAACGCTGAGCGGTGCAGACTGCCTGAACCCCGCAAGCCCGCTGCAGAAACGAGGTGACGGGCGCCATGCGCAGGAATACACTTTCCGACAAGACCAAAAAACCAGGGGCGCGGCGTGCAATCGCCGGCGCACCCGCATCCATGCATCCATGCCCGCAAACGAAAGGAGCCGCCATGAGGCTTTCCTCCCCCGCAACCGAACAATCCCCCACCCTGGACGTGGCGAAGGTCATCGAACTGGAAAAGAGCATCGAGGCGGCGGGGACCCCCTTGTCCGTGCTCATGGACCAGGCGGGCGCGGCCCTGGCCGAACTTGTCGCCGCGCAATGCGATCCGGAAAGCCGCATCCTCGTGGTCTGCGGTTCGGGCAATAATGGAGGCGACGGCTGGGTTGCCGCGCGCCTGCTGGAAGAGCAGGGCTTTGCCGTCACTATCGCCACACCGAAGGTCGCCGAGCAGATCTGCGCCCAACCCGCCCATGATGCCGCAGTCCAAACTGCCAAAGGCTTCGCCGGCCGCATCGAAGTTTGCGAGGACGCCATCCCCGAGGACGCATTGGAGGGAAACGCCGCCGTGGTGGACTGCATCCTGGGCACGGGCTTCGACCACGACCAAGTCAAAGAGCCCTACGCGCACTGGATCGTCCAGATGAACGGCGCTTGCGGCGCAAAGATCGCTTGCGACACCCCGAGCGGCCTTTCCGCCCAGACGGGCAGATCCGCCAAGGACTGCTTCCACGCGGACGTCACCATCACCATGCTTGCCGTGAAGACCGGCCTTGCCACCCCCGAGGCCGCCCCCTACACCGGAAAGCTCTTCCTGGCGCCGCTCGAGGAGCGCTAGGCAGACGCACCAGCCACCTATTCCATCCCGCATATAACACGAAGGGCATCCCATCGGATGCCCTTCGATTACCTCAAGCTCAAGCGGGAAAACCCCGTTTCCCGAACCGCCCGATTCCTATGCGAGCATGCCCTTCACGGCTTCGACGATGGCATCCAGATCGACCATGGACTCCTCGTGGTTCGCCATATCGCGGATCTTGACCTTGCCTTCGGCAAGCTCGTCGGGACCCAGGATGGCAACCAGGCGGGAACCCAGCTTATCCGCCAGCTTGAACTGGCTCTTCAGGCTGCGGGACTGATGGTCGAAGTCGCAGCGAACACCCGCATCGCGCGCTTCCTGGGCGAGCGCGAAGGCGCGTGCGCGCACCTCGTCGTTCACGCAGGCGATGAACAGGTCGCATGCGGAAACCTTGGGCATCTCGTAACCGGCGGCCTTCAAGGCCAGCAGGCAGCGCTCGTAGCCCAAGGCGAAACCGAAGCCGGGAGTTGCCGCCCCGCCGATTTCCTGCATCAGCTTGTCATAGCGGCCGCCGCCTCCGATGGCGTTCTGGTTGTTGTTGGCATCGACGGTCTGGACTTCGAACACGGTACGGGTGTAGTAATCGAGGCCGCGCACCAGCTTGTAGTCTTCCACGTACTCCAAGCCCGCCGCATCCAGGTAGTCCTTCACGGCCTGATAGTGGGACTTGCAGTCGTCGCACAGGGCTTCGGAAATGCGCGGGGCGGATTCCATGACCGTGCGGCAGGCCTCGTTCTTGCAGTCGAAGGCGCGCAGCGGGTTGATTTCCGCACGGCGCAGGCAGTCCTCGCACATGCAATCGGCGTGCTCCATGATGTAGGCCTTCACCG
This sequence comes from Coriobacteriaceae bacterium, assembly GCA_004555335.1. GTDB lineage: Bacteria > Actinomycetota > Coriobacteriia > Coriobacteriales > Eggerthellaceae > W1P20-047. Next base: position 14,461 of record SFII01000017.1, read on the forward strand.
AATCGCGGTATGCGGGGCGGCACTTCTCGCAGCCCATGGAATTAACCAGAAGCCTGATGCTTTCGGAGGGAATGCCCAGCTCGCGGTAGAAGCGCATGAGCATGATGATGCCCTCGGCGTCGACGCTGGGGTCGTCCGCACCGAGGCACTCGATGCCGATCTGGTTGAACTGCCTCTGGCGCCCTTCCTGTGGGCGCTCGGCACGGAACATGGGGCCGGCGTACATGAGCTTCACGGGAGCTGCGCCCTGAGCGACCAGGTTGTATTCCGCCACTGCGCGCACCACGCCCGCCGTTCCCTCGGGACGCAGGGCCAGGCGGCTCTTGCTCTTCACATGGCCGCCCGAGGCGAGGATGTTCAGGTTCTCGTCGGAAAGGGCCTGGAACATCTCCTTGGATACGACATCGGTCGCCTCGCCGATGCCGCGCACGAACAGCTCGTGCTTTTCCAGCACGGGCGTCACAATGGGCTGGTAGCCGTAACGGCCGAACACGTCGGCCGCGGTTTCCTGGAACGCCATCCAGAATGTCGCCTCTTCGGGCAGCATGTCCTTGGTTCCCACGGGTTTGGTAATGGCCATGTTGATCAACTTCCTCGTATGGTCAGCCGCGCAAGGGCGGACGGAAAACACCGGAAAGCGCATCTGCGCAACTGCAAGATAATATCACAGAGCCGGCTATGGCTTCGCCTCCCCGGCCTTGCGGCGGGCTTCCCTATATGCCTTGAAGAAGGAGCGCAGCACCACGGCATCGTAGGCGACGGCAGCCACTGCGAGCGCAATCGCAAGCGGGAGCATCCTCATCAGGAAGATTGCAAGCCCGCCGAACACCCCGATGACCACGCGCCCGAGCATCAGGGCGACGGGCACCAGAAATCCGATCCCCACCATCTTGGCGCAGCCCGATATCTTCCTGAAATGCTCGACCGCCTTCTTGATCAGCGCGAACGCGGCAGTCGCGATCACGTAAGCGGCGATTCCCACGGCAGGGGCGCTCGAGGCGTAGGCGCCCAGCAGCGCGAGCTTCGCCACCACGAAGGCCAACATGAGCAGCAGGTTCCTGCGCTTCTTCTTGAGCGCATCTTCGGGCCCGTCGCCTTCCTTGCGGGTGAATGCGGACGAGAAGGGGTCGAAGGGGTTGCCCGAACCGGCAGCGGACCGCCCGCCCGTACCGGTACCTCCCCCACCGCCCGACCCCGTGCCCCACACGAAATCGAACGGGGACGCACCGAAGGGGCTGCCCTGCCCGGATTGCCGGCTGCCGCCTCCATCCCAGCTGGTCCACACGAAGTCGAAGGGGAAGCCTCCGAAGGGATCGCCATCGCCGAAGGGGCCTTGCCCGCCGCCCGTCCCCGGGCGGTACTGCGCATAAGGGTTGCCGTAACCCGCGAAGGGATTCGCATACGGATTGCCATACGGTTGCGAATAGGGACCGTACCCGGTACCGGTGCGCGGACCGTATTCCGGATCCCAGCGCCTGTTCACCAGCACGTCGCGCGCCTCGTTGATGAGCTTGGTCTGCTCTTCGGCCGCGGCCTTCTTTGCGGGGTCGGTGAAGCGATCGGGGTGGTTTTCCCTGATCTTCTTGCGATGGGCCTGCTTGATATCCTCTTCGGTGTACGGAGAGGACAGGCCCAGTATCTTCAATGCCTCGGATTTCTTCATACCCTGCACTATAGGGCCTGGCGGGCAGAGCCCGGGTGCCATTCGGCCAAGTTGCGCCAACTCGTCACATTCGCGTAACGCATCGCTTGACAAATGGGGGCATCGCTATAATTGCATGATGCAAAGCTAGTGGAATAACGCCCGAAAGAAGGCCCCATGATCATCCTCGACGACGCCTACGTATCGAACCGCATGTGCCGCTACCTGGAACTGAGCAGGCAGCCCGTCCTGGAAAGCGCCATGTCCCTGCGGCTGAGAGAGCAGGGGATACGCATCAACATCGTCCCCGAAGCGCAGGCGATCGAGCGCATCGATGCGGGCGAGCCCCTCTACGCCATGTCGGAAAGCCACTTCGGATGGGTGACCGGGAACGTGCACAGGAAGAACATCCTCCATGGGCTTTCCATCTTCAAGGACAAAGAGAAGATGCGCACGCTGCTCGCACCCATGTACCCCGGCTATTTCTTCCAGGCGGTCGACGCGGAAGAGCTGCCGCGCATGCCCTTCCCCGCCGAACACGCCCCCTTCGTGCTCAAGCCGAGCGTGGGCTTCCTCAGCCTGGGCATCTACATCATCCGCACCGAAGAGGACTGGACGGGGGCCATCGCCGACATCGCCGCAAGCCGCGGCGGGTGGGCGCAGTGGTACGACCAGAGCGTCATCGGAAGCGGGCGCTTCATCATGGAGTCGCTCATCGAGGGAACCGAATACGCGCTCGATGCGTATTTCGACCAGGAAGGCGAGCCGCACCTGCTCAACATCCTGCGCCACGACTTCGCGAATGCCGAAGACACCGCCGACAGGCTCTACGTCTGCGGTACGCAGATCATGCGGGAAAAGCGCCAGATCATGCTCGACTTCCTGAAAGAAGCGAACGGATACTGCCAGGTCACGGGCTTTCCCGTGCATGTGGAGGTGCGCGAGTTCGATGGGATTATCTACCCCGTGGAATTCAACGCCCTGCGCTTCGCCGGGCTGGGCGGGACCGAGATCTCGCAGATGGCCTTCGGTTTCTACACCTTCGCGCACTACCTGCAGAACACCGAACCTGACTGGGATGCCGCATTCGCCCATGCGGGAAGCGACCTGTACTGCATGTCGGTGCTCAACCCGCCTGCAGGCACCCCCGCCGGAACCACCATGGACTAC
>SFII01000124.1 GCA_004555335.1 Coriobacteriaceae bacterium
ATGGCAATCATCGACCTCACCCATACCATCGCCGAAGACATGCCCGTCTACCCGGGGACGGAGCCGCCCCGCCTTTCCGATGCAAGCTCCATTGAAAGCGATGGTTTCAAGGAAACGCTCCTCACTATGTTCAGCCACACGGGAACGCATATGGACCCTCCGGCGCATATCTTCGAAAACGGACGGACCCTTGACAGCTTCCCAGTCGATTTCTTCACCGGATGCGCAGTCGTCGTCGATTGCAAGGATGTTCCCAAAGGCGGGCTGATCGGGCCGGAGCGCATCGAACGCCTGGGCGACGCGGCAAGGGAAAGCGACTTCCTGCTCTTCAACACGGGCTGGGATCGCTTTTGGGGCAAGCCGGAATACTTCGGCGAATACCCCTGCCTTTCGCCTGGCGCCGTCGAGCTGATCGGGCAGATGGAGCTCCGGGGCATCGGCTTCGACACTATCGGAATCGATCCCATCAGCGATGAAGCCTTGAGCATCCACCATACCCTCCTTGCCAAGAACATGGTCTTCATAGAGAACCTCACCAACTTGGACAAAATCGGAGATAGGCCTTTCATGCTCTATGCGCTCCCCATGAAATGGGAGGCCTCGGACGGCGCACCCGTCCGAGCTATCGCCGTGATCTAGGAGCCAAAAACCCGCGTTCACCCAAACGGAACCGCAACAGCATCATGGCGATGCCAAGGCAACGCATGTTGAAGCACGCAACCCAACCCGCAGGGTCCCTCCAAGACGGATTGCGTGCGCCTGTCGCCCCGTGGTCCTTCATCCAGACGAATACGCCCGACATTCGACGTTTCACGTGAAACATCAACCATAGACACAAGAAGAGCCGCCCGAAGGCGGCTCTTCCATTCCTACGATCCGCAGGTCGGGAAACCCCCGCACGCGAATCGTGGCAAAGCTTTAAGCCTACCGGCTAGAGGATGATCATCGCCGCAGTCAGGATGACGCAGGACACGATGCCGATCGCCAGGATGATCTTCCAGCTGAACTTGAGCCACGTGGACCATTCCACCTTTGCGGCTGCAAGACCACCCATGATGAACCCGCACGTAGGAGTGAACAGGTTGATGAGGCCGTTGCCTGCAGAGAAGATCATGACCATGACTTCGGGGGAGAAGCCCAGACCGGAAGCCAGCGGTCCCATGATGGGCATGGACACGGTCGCCAGGCCGGAAGAGGAGGGGATCAGGAAGGAGATACCCAGGTACAGCAGATAGGACAACGGGGCGAACAACGCGCCGGACATACCGGAGAGGATATTCGCCGCATTCTCGAGAATCCACATGCTCAAACCGGTGTCGTTCATCAATACGGTGATGGAACGGGCAAGCGCGATAACCAGCAGAACGGCGATCATGTCGGCAGCACCTGCGACGAAGGACTTGATGAACTTGCTTTCGGAAAGGCCACCCACGATCGCAATGACGATAGAGGCGATCAGGAACCAGGTAGAGGTCTCATCGAAGTACCATTCGCCCAAGGGGAATCCGGTGAGCACGCTCGACCAACCAACGAATGCGGTGATGCCGAAGCTTTCCCAGGGGATGAAGCCAACGATCATGACCACGAAGGTGATGGCGAAGACGATCAGGACGCCCTTCTGACGGCCGGAAAGGCATATGTCGGAGGTTTCAGTGGTCACTTCGCCGAAGTTCGCCCTCATTTCCTCCTGCTCTTGCAGGGAGAGGATGGTCGAACCCTTATCCGCCTTGACCTTCTTTGCATAGCGCATCATGAACACGATCGCCATCGCAGTTGCGACGATCCACAGGATGGCGCCGAGGACGATGATGATTGCCTGGTTCGCTTCGACTCCCGAAGTCTTCAATGCGTCGACGGCGACACCGACGGCGAAGGGATTGACCGTAGAACCCAGAACGCCGCAACCGGCACCCAGAAGAACGGTTCCGACGCCGACCATGGAGTCAAAGCCCGCAGCAACCATAGTGGAGGCAAGCAGGATGTAGAAGGGAACCGTTTCCTCGCCCATGCCGTAAACCGTACCGCCTACGGAAAAGAGGATCATAAGGATCGGGATAATCCAGATTTCCTTACCGCGAAGCTTGCGCACCAGGGTATCGATGCCCACATTGAGCGCACCGGTCGCAGTGACGACGCCCAAGAAGCCGCCCAGGATCATAATGAAGCAGTTAACGGAAAGGGCATCGGACCAGCCTCGCACGGGAGCGGTCAGAAGACCGGAAAGGGTTGCTCCGGTGATTCCCTCGACACCTGCTGCCGCCATGATGACCGTGATGATCGCCAAAACGACCAAGATGGCCATCAAGATGGTCAGAGCGGATAGCGAAGCTCTCTTCTTCTTAGCTTTCTCCATCTTTCCTCTTTTCCTCGAAAACCATTTCCCACAGGCTGTCGCCAAAAATCCCCCCTTTGAAACACAAAAACCCGCCGAAGGGCGGGCTGTTTCAAAGAGCGGGAAATCGTCTGTTTCCTGTGGATTTTTCTTGTCTTCAAAGTACCAAATTGGAGCTGAGATGCAAGGTTCTGACACCATTCCGTTGACCTGTTTTTGCATAAATATTAAGAAAACCCGGGCAAAACAGCCCGGGTTTTCATTTTTTAGCACTTTAGTTGTATAAAGCGCTACTGTTGCAGAGTGAAAGACTAGATGTCTTCGCGCTCGAAGGGCATGCTCATGCAACGCGGGCCGCCACGGCCACGGGACAGCTCTGCAGAGGGAACGACCAGCAGGTTGAGGCCTTCCTTGTCCAGAACTTCGTTGGTGACGGTGTTACGCTGGTATACGCAGATGGTACCAGGAGACACGCACAGGGTGTTGGAACCGTCGTTCCACTGCTCGCGTGCTGCCGCGATGGGATCGCCGCCGCCGCAGGGGATCAGCTTCACGCCGTCAACGCCGGTTGCGTAATCCAGGATCTTCTCCAGGGAGTCGGAGTGCTCGCGGATGGCAACTTCGCCGGGACGCTGGCCGCGGGTCAGCTCGTAAACGCGCAGGGTGCCCATGATCGCAGGATGGATGGTGAACTTGTCAACGTCGATCTGGGTGAAGACGGTGTCAAGATGCATCATTGCGCGGTTGTTGGGGATGTCGAAAGCGAAGATCTTCTCGATCTCGCAGCCTTCGGACTTCCAGAAGATATTCTGGGCAATGGTGTCGATTGCCTCAGCCTGGGTACGCTGGGAGATACCGATAGCCAGAGCATGACGGTTCAGGTTCAGGATGTCGCCACCCTCGATGTGGTTGACAGCGGTGCGGTCGAACCAACGGGGGGTGCCTGCGTACTCGGGGTGATACTTGAACACGTAGTCGCCGTACAGGGTCTCGCGGTTGCGGGTTACGGAGTACATACGGTTCATGGAAACGCCGTTGCCGATGCAGGCGAACGGATCGCGCTGGAAGTACAGGTTGGGCATGGGGTCGATGAGCAGGTCGCTATCGTCGCCAGCACCAGCCAGGCCAGCCAGGGTGTTGCCGGAGCAGGGCAGCTCAACCTCGGACTTCGCCAGACCAGCGATGGTCTTGTTCACGAACTCCAGGTTGTCGGAGATGGAAGCCAGCTTCTCGCGGGCGATGGGCTTCCACTCTTCCTTGACGATACCGGCTTCAGCGATGTACTGATCCAGGAACTGGTCGCGCAGCTCGGGATGAGCATCGAAGACCTCGGCAACGAGCTTCTCGATGTAGAGAATCTCGACGCCTTCGCCGCGCATGAGCTCTGCGAAGGTATCGTGCTCCTGCTGTGCTACCTCCAGGAACGGAACGTCGTCGAACAGAAGGCGTTCCAGCTCGAAAGGAGGCAGGTTCAGCAGCTCTTCACCAGGGCGATGCAGGCAAACCTTCTTCAGCTTGCCGATCTCGCTGGTCACATGAATACCGCTCATGTGAACCTCACTTTCTTTCTCTAGGATTCAGCCTGGGCGCAAGAAGGAAAACCACCCACATGCGTCAGGCGCTAACCACACTTACATATTGCTTGATTTTTGGGGTTTTTTGAAGAGATAAAAGGCATCATCTCCACTTATCCACTAATCCAACGTTCTTTCGCCAGAATTCCCCGGTAATCGGCGATTTTTACCCATTCGAAACGAAAAACCGAGGAAAACAGCACGTAGGAAAACCCAAATCACCGGAAAGACCGCTCATCCGCGTAAGCCGAAGGACCGCAGCC
>SFII01000125.1 GCA_004555335.1 Coriobacteriaceae bacterium
CTTCACGATCTGGTCGTATGCTTCTTGGCCGGCCTTCTTGATCGCATCGCTGGTCACCGTTGCGCCTGCAACGCCATCCACTTCGAAGCTTTGGGCCGAGATGATCTGCTGGGGCAGCTCCTCGATGGCAAGGCCGCCGATATTGGGGATCTCGTTGGGTGCAGAAATATCAACCGCAGTGATCTTCCCCTCTTGGACGGTCACGGTCACGGTCACGTCGCCGTTCTTGCCCTTCGCAGTCGCAGACTGCTTGCCGCTTACACCCTCGCCTTCTTCCCCACCGTTGCCGCAACCGGTCAATCCGAAGCCGCACAGTGCCATACCAGCAGCCAAGCCGCTTGCCGCGGCTGCCTTCAGGAAATCTCGACGGGAAAGCTCGGTCATGGGGAATCTCCTTTTGCATCTGCCGAATCGGCAGGAAACATGCCTACCCTGGCAATCATACGACAAAAAGCCAGCAGATTATCCTACCCGATCCCCAGATGCCCGCAATCCACGCAAAGATGCGCTACCATTTTGCGTCACCGAAACCCAGCAAGCACAAGGATCGCAAGAATGAGCTCTTACACCACCGTCCACGGGCGGGCATGCGCAGAAATCGAGGAGAAGAAAAGCCGCTTCATCGCGAACGTTGCCCATGTGGAAACCGAGGAAGAGGCCCTGGCCTTCTTAGAAGAGATCCGCACCGAGCACCGCATGGCAAGGCACAACGTCTACGCCTACGTGTTGCGCGAAGGCGGTGCGGGTTCTTTAGGACGTGTGAGGTATTCCGATGACGGCGAACCGCAGAAAACCGCGGGGCTGCCCACACTCGAAGTCATCCAGCACGCAGGTCTCACCGACATCGCAGTGGTGGTGACCAGGTACTTCGGCGGGATCCTGCTGGGCACCGGCGGACTGGTGCGCGCCTACACCCAAGCCACCCAGGCCGGCATTTCCGCCTCGGAGCAGGTAGTGGTATCGCAATGCGTCGACATCAAAGTCCGCACCCAGTATTCGAATTACGAACCCCTCATGCGCCTTGCCCAGGAAACCGGCGCGAAGGTGATGGGTACGGCTTACGACGATGCCGTCACCCTGACCCTGCGCATGCTCGACGGCACCCAGCAGTCCTTCTTGACCCAGCTGACCGAGCTCGAACGCGGTAAAGAGCAGGTGTCCGTAAGCGACCCCATCGAAGCAGAATTCTAGGCGTGCGCTGCCCGTGCGAATGCGCGCCATGCCCTATCATATCTTCGGAGAACATGCCGAAGACCTACGCGAAAACGGAGCAGGAATGACCCAAACGCAGATCGACCTTCCCGAATTCTTCCAGCAGAAAATCGCAGAGCAGTACGCCACCGACCAGGCGCAACTGATCATGGAAGGAAGCGTTCCCGCACGCATGGTGAGCCTGCGTGCGAACGCGCTGAAGGCAGACAGGGAAGAAATCGCCGCCCAACTGGATGAAGCGGGCATCGCCTTCGAGCGCCTTTCCTGGTATGAAGACGCCTTCCTCGTCCCCCAGGCGCGCGAGAACCAGATCTGGTCCCTCGACGCCTACAAGGAAGGCAAGCTGTACCTGCAAAGCCTTTCATCCATGATTCCCGCATTGGTGATGGAGCCCAAGGCTGGGGAAGATATCCTGGACATGTGCGCAGCCCCCGGAGGGAAAACCACCCAGATGGCAGCGCTTTCGGGTGGATCGGCCCACATCACGGCCTGCGAGATGAACGGACCGCGCGCAGAAAAGCTGCGCTATAACCTGGACAGGCAAGGGGCCAACGGCGTCTCCGTGATGCAGGAAGACGCCCGGCGCCTGAGCGAATTCTTCCGCTTCGACAAGATCCTCATCGATGCGCCCTGCACCGGATCGGGAACGCTGCGCGCTGGCGACCCCAAGGCGCACAAGCGCTTCACGCCGGCGCTCCTCGCAAAGGTGCGCAAATCCCAGCGGGCCCTGCTGGCGAAGGGGCTGGAGTTGCTCAAGCCAGGCGGCACCCTGGTGTATTCCACCTGCTCCATCTTTTCGGAAGAGAACGAGAAACAGGTAGAAGCGGCGCTGCAGGCTGCTTCGAAAATGGGCTCCTACCAGGTTAAACCCATCAAGCTGCCCGGGCTTTCGGAAATCCCGCAGCTTCCCTGCCCCCTCGACGGGGCGGTGACCGTCATGCCCACGATGCGATACGAGGGCTTCTTCGTCTGCAAGATCGCACGGCTGGGATAACGCATCCCTTGCGCCTTCGGCATCGCGAGCCCGAAGGCAAGCACCCTGGAAAATGAAAATCGGCAGGGACCCATTCGCCCCTGCCGATTGCTTTCATGGACGCCTGCAGAAACCCAATGCAGGCCTCGCAGGAGAATCCGCCCCAGCGGAAACTGCCCGGCAAACCGCGCGACGTGCTACACCAGGCCTTCCAGCATACCGCTCACCACAACGGCCACCACGCCGATTAGCACGAAGATCAGCGCCAGGCCCTTATGATGGGAATGGGCCACGTGCGGGATAAGCTCGCCGAAGACAATGAACAGCAGCAAGCCGATCGTCATGCAGATCATCGCCTGCACCAGCATCTCGTTCACCGCATCGCCCAAAGCGAACATGACAAGACCGCCCAAGAACGTGGACAGGGCGGCGCAGGCGAGCACCGCAACCCTATGGGCGGGCTTTTCGTTGCGCACACCCGCATACACGATCATGCCCATGGGGATGTTGTGCAAACCGACGCCTGCGGCAAGCACGATGGCCATGGAAAGCGACTGGCTGGAAAGGCTGTACACCGACATGCCCTCAACCAGGTTATGCGCTACAAGCGCGATGGTCGCAGCGATGGAGATGTGCAGCGTGCTATCGCCATGGACGGCGCGCTCCTTGCCATGATGGGGTTCGGGCAAGAACTTGTCCAATGCCAGCAAGATGAAGATACCCAGCAGCGCCGCCGTGACGACCAGGACCCATCCGCTTTCCTGCGCGATCTCCAGCGCTTCGGGAACCAGATCTTCGGCAAGCAGCGTAACCATGGCGCCCAAGGCAACGGCGATGGAGATGTCACTGATGCGCGCGCCATTCTTCGCCAAGCCGGCAAGCAAGGCGCCCAACAATACGAATACCCCCAGAAGGAATGTAACCAGCAAACCCATGCGTACCTACCCGTCTACCCGTCAGTAAACCTATTCGGCGAAGACGTTCGCAACGGAGGCAAGTGCGCCCACGATCAGACCGGCACCCAGCATAACGGCGAATCCGCCCAGGGCTGCCTGGGGGGCGAAGATGAAGAAGACGCCCACAGCGCCCAGCAAGATACCGGCGGCGGCAAGCAGGGGCCAGTGGGTGCCCAAGGTCTTGGTGTTGTAGGTGACGTGCATCTTGCGCAGGCCCAGCGCATGCATGATGCTCAGAAGGCCGCAGACGATCAGCCAAGCGGAGAAGACGTAGACCAGCATCAGCTCGAATGCCTTGTGCGCCATGCCGGAACCCCACAGAACGGCACCACCGATCAGCGCGATGATGGAGCAGGCCAGAAGCCAGTAGTCGGAAATACCCAGGCCAAGACGGGACATCCATACGAACAGATGGCCCAAACCGTAGAATACCAGGCCAAGACCCGTGATCATGGCGATGGTCTCAATGGCCAAACCGGGTGCCAGAAGGCAATAGAGGCCGCCTGCGAACATAATCGCGGCGAAGGAAAGGGAAAGCAGTTTATCCTGGCGCATGCAAGCTCCTTTTCTGAAGGACTATTCACGTGTTCATGCAATAATATGATGCGTATAAACTCGTATATGATACGCCTTTGTGTTGGTTTTTCAAATCTCATAATTTACGAATGGCTGGAAATTCTACCCCATCGCACTCATGGCACCAGAGGAAGCGTTTTGTCCAAGGTGATAGACGAAACGCTTCGAGAAAGCCGGGGGCTAGACGGGAAGCCCCTCGGTCTTACGGAAATCAAGCGTAAGCCCGGCAAGCGCCCAACGGTAACGCTTTGCGCGAACGAAACCGCACCCAGCAGAGAAACAAGGGCGCCTGTGCTAGTATGGGGGCAGTATTGTCATAGGGCGACTGCGCCCTGAATTGGAGGATACGATGAATACACCAATGAAAGAAATCTTGGCTAAGCGCTTGGCAATTTTCGCCCTCGCGCTCGCAGCCATCGTAGGCATTTGCGCCTTCTCTTTCTC
>SFII01000126.1 GCA_004555335.1 Coriobacteriaceae bacterium
CCCATTACGATCACGTGTGGGAACGCCGCCGTCAGGAGCGCGAGAAGGCTTTCAAGGTCGTGCGCCTTTCCGAAGATGTCTTCCGCGTGGTGGGTACCCAGGTGGAACGCATGGTCGTCCAGTGCGACTGGGAAAACGAAGAGGCCATCGCATTCCTGCAGCATCGCCTGAAGCGAATCGGCGTCGATGCCGCCTTGGAGGCCGCTGGCGCTTGCGATGGCGACGAGATCCGCATCGTCGGCCGCTCTTTCGAGTATGATTCTTCTCGTCAGCGTGAGGACATCTATTCTGGATTGGACATCTGATAATGGCACGTGCATCCCGTACTCTGGTTGTGAAGATCGGTTCTTCCACCCTTATCGACAAGAAGGGGAGGCTGGACCGTCAATACCTGCATAATCTGGCCCGTCAGCTCGAGGAGCTGCGCGAGATGGGCTGGGCGCCGATCGTGGTTTCGTCCGGCGCTATCGCCGTCGGCTTGAACGAGCTGGGCATCAAGGAGCGTCCCCATGACGTTCCGAGCCTGCAGGCCGCCGCATCGGTAGGGCAGGGGGTTTTGTCCACCGCCTATGCCGAAATCTTCGAAGAGTATGGGATGCTCACTTCCGTTGTGCTTCTGACCAGGCACGATACCGCGAGCCGCCATGCATACCTGCATGCGCGCGATGCCCTGAACAGGCTTCTGGACTTCGGCGTGGTGCCCATCGTGAACGAGAACGACACCACTTCGGTCGAGGAAATCAAATTCGGCGACAACGATACGCTCTCGGCGATCGTCGCCTGCCTGGTGAAGGCCGACCATAGCGTCATCTTCAGCGATGTGAAGGGCCTCTACGACGCCAACCCCAATGACAATCCCCAGGCCAAGCTGATCAGCCGCGTGGATAGGGTGACCGAAGACATCATGGGCGTTGCAGGCGGCGTGGGCTCCAAGGTGGGCAGCGGCGGCATGGTCACCAAGATCAGGGCCGCACGCGTGCTCATGGTCGCGGGCATCCCGCTCACCGTATGCGAGGGCCACGAGCCCGATGCCCTGGTGCGCATCGCGAAGGGCGAGCCGGTGGGAACCCTGTTCAGCGCCAGCTTCAAGCCGCACGAGATCACGGGCTACAAGCTGTGGATCGCCTTGGGCGACTCCGCGAAAGGCAGCATCGTGGTCGACGACGGGGCCAAGATGGCGCTCAAGGAACGCGGCAAATCCCTGCTGTGCGTGGGCGTTTCGAGCGTCCAGGGCTTTTTCGAAGCCGGGGATATCGTGGACATCCGCGACCTTTCCGGGCACCTGTTCGCGCGCGGCAAGGTGAACGCGAGCGCGGACGAAATCGATCTGGCCCGTGGCTATTCCACTCAGCAGATGCGCCGAAACCGCCTGCTTGCCGGCATGGCCGACAAGCCGATCATCCACCGCGACGAGCTGGTGGTGTTCGACTGATGGCCCTGCCTTCTCAAGACTCTTCCCAGGACGCCCGTAACGGGGCGTCCTGCGTATCTGCGCCCCAAAGCGTATGCTATCGCTTCGACCGGCTGGGTTTCGACCAGCCCGAGCGCACCTTCCGCCTGGGGATCATGGGTGGCACCTTCGATCCCATCCATATCGGGCATCTTTCCTGCGCCGAGCAGGCCAGGGTGGCATTCGATTTGGATGCGGTGGTGTTCATGCCTGCGGGCACGCCCGTGTTCAAGCTGAACCAGCAGGTCACCGATGCGCAGGCGCGCTTGGATATGTGCCGCCTGGCAACGGCGAGCAACCCCTTTTTCGACGTGAGCCCGCTCGAGGTGGAGCGCGAGGGAAACACCTATACCGTCGACACGCTCTGCCAGCTGAGGGCCTACTATCCGCCCAATGTGGAGCTGTACTTCATCACCGGCGCCGATGCGGTGTTGAGCATCGTGAAATGGCGCGAGTCGGAAAGGATCGCCGATCTTGCGCATCTGATCGCGGTGACGCGTCCGGGTGCCCACATCAGCGATGCCTTCAAAAGCAACATGGCGGAAATGACCCGGTTCGATATCAACTATCTGGAAGTGCCCGCGCTTTCCATTTCGTCGAGCATGCTCAGGCGTTTCGTGCGCGAGGGCAATTCCATCCGCTATCTGGTAACCTACAACGTCTTCGACTACATCTGCAGGCACGGGCTGTATTCCCAAGCCGGCGGGGGAGGGGAATGAGATGACCGATCGCAACTTCGATCAAGCCGAATGGACGGCTGATCCATTCTGCAAGAAGAACTACAAGCAGATGCGCAAGCAGCTGAAGCAGCGCCTTTCGGCGCATCGCTACAAGCATTCTCTGGGCGTGGCGAAGACCTCCAAGAAGATCGCGGAAGCCTATGGCCTCGACGCGAAGAAGGCCCGCATGGCCGGTCTGCTCCACGACTGGGATAAATGCCGCGATGACGAGGCGATGCGCAGGCATGCGCGTTCGCTCGAGCTGGATATCGACCCGTATATCATCGAGGAGATGCCCTGGCTGCTCCATGGTCCCACGGCCGCTGCGGTGCTTGCCAAGGAGCATCCCGAGTTCGGCCCTGACGTGTTCCAGGCGATCGCGCGCCATACATCGGGCGCGGCGGATATGTCCGATCTTGATTGCGTGGTGTACACCGCGGACCTGATCGAGCCGGGTCGCGATTTCGGGAAGGGATCCGGCCTCGACGAGCTCCGCGCCTGCGTAGGGGAGGTGCCCCTGCAGGAGCTGTATTTCAGGGCATTCAAGCTTACCTTCCATTCGCTCATCGAGCGCAGCAAGCCCCTGTTCCCGGGTACCTGCGAGATCTTCAACGCCCTGTGCGCGCAGCATGCCGAAAGGGAAGCCGAACGGGCGGCCCTGGGGGAATAAGCTTGGCGGTGTTGGTGCTTCGGGTAACCGGCAAGGACATCGACCGTAAACGAAAACGGGAGCCGATACGGCTCCCGTTCCGTGTTCCAAGCGGATATGCGCCCGCACCCGCAGGATGCCGGTGCGCTATCGCCTTTGCTAGTCCTGCTTTTCGCCCAGGATCTTGGCGATGCGGTCGGAATATTCCACGTCGGTGATGCCTGCTTCCTTCAGGTCGATGATGGGGGCATCGTTCCACAGGGTTTCCAGGCGATAGAAGTCGCGGGCTTCGGGCTGGAAGACGTGCACGATCATGAAGCCGTAGTCCAAAAGCGCCCAAGTACCGTCGTTCAGGCCCTCGCGATGGATGGGCTTGAGGTCGGTCTGCACGCGCACCTGCTCTTCGATCTCTTCGATGATGGCGGCAACCTGGCGGTTGTTCACTGCAGTGGAGATGACGAAGAAGTCGGTGGAGGAAACGACCTCGCCTACTTCCTGCACCATGATGTCGCTTGCCTTCTTGGAGTCGGCTGCCTTTGCGGCGATAAGCGCGCACTTGCGGGCGGTTTCCATGTCTACCATGATCTTTCCGGACACTTTATCTCCTTATTGTCTGTTTGCTGTCGTATCGGAGCGCCCCGAGGGCGCGATGTTCCCCGTTCGGAATCGCAGCCGATAATCTTACTTCACACGGGGTGGCGAAGAATCGTTTCGGCAAAAACTGCACAGAAGCAGCGGGGGTGGGGCGCCCAGTCCGCCTGATTTTCGTTTCGCCAGTGCGCGAGGCATGCCTTCCGTACCGGCGGGGTATGGGCCGTCTTGCTTTCGGCAGCGTGCCCGACCGTGTTACGGCTGTGGCGGCGTAGGGCGCGACCGCCACGTCGATGGGGGTCCAGCTGTCTACATCCGCTCGAAGATGCTCACCAGCTCGTTGTGGTAGGTCTGGGGGAACAGGTCCACGGGCACCACCTTGGCAAGCGCATAGCCGCAGGCTTCCAGCCTGGCGACATCGCGCGCCCATGTGGTGGGGTTGCAGCTGATGTAGGCGACGCGTTCCGGTGCGGCGTTGGCGATGTCTTGGGCGACGCCGTCCGCCAAGCCGGTGCGGGGCGGATCCACCACGAGCGCGTCCAGGTGCCCCAGTTCGGGCAGGGCGCGGGCGCTGTCGTCGCCGATGACGTCGACCCAGGCATCGTTGTTGTCGGCGTTGCGGCGCAGGTCGCGTACGCTCGATGCGGCGCATTCCACGCCGATTACCTCGCCGGCGATCTGTTCCATGGGCAGGTCGTCCACACCGGTCTCT
>SFII01000127.1 GCA_004555335.1 Coriobacteriaceae bacterium
TCATGACCAGCAATGTGGGCAGCCAGTTCATCCGAGAGTATGCGGAAAACAACGACGAGAAGGCTATGCGCACCGCAATCGATGACGCCTTGCGCGCAACCTTCAGACCCGAGTTCATCAACCGAATCGACGACATCGTGGTCTTCAATGCCCTGACCCTCGATGTGGTCGAACCTATCGTCGAGCTTCAGCTGGGCCACGTGCGCGAACGCCTTGCGGATCGCCGCATCACCCTTGAAGTCACCCCGTCTGCCTTGCAGCAGCTTGCTCTGGATGGTTACGATCCGGTCTTCGGCGCCCGTCCTTTGAAGAGGCTTATCCAGCGCGAAGTCGTCGACCGTCTTGCAAGCGAAATGGTTGCGGGGCATGTGTTCGACGGCGCCCATGTCGTTATCGATCAGAATTTCGATGGCGAGTATACCTGCAGGGTTGAAAACCAGGAATAAAGAGCGACGTTTCGCGCAGTTTCACGTGAAACAAGAAAAGGGGCCGTGCATTTGCGCGGCTCCTTCTCTGTCCGGTAATCGTCAAATCGAATATCAATCGGGAAACTGTATTAGAATGGCGCCATGTTTAATTCCAAGCAGAAAAGGCGTGTCGATATCCGGGGTTCCATCCGTTCGTATGGAACCCTGCTTCTCGCCATACTCACCTTCCTCCTCGCGTGCGAGATCTTGATCTTTCTTCTGAGGCTGGTTTTAGGATAGGCGTATGTGGCAGAGGTATTCGATCAATGACTTCAGGACGATCACCCATTATCTAGGTGCAATCGTTTCGCTTTCGGGTCTTGTCATGCTGCTCCCCGTGCTCGTTGGATTGATCTTCCAGGAATGGGGTGCGAGCGCGCGCTATCTGCTGTCGGCGGGAATCGCAGTCGTTGTGGGTGGAGCGATGAGGCTCGTCCGCATTTCTCCTGGGCGTATGACGCGTCAGCAGGCGCTTGCGGTTACCGGGTTCAGCTGGATTGTCGTGTCTTTCATCGGCGCTATCCCTTTGTTCCTGTCGGCTCATTACAGCGTCTACACCGATGCCCTGTTCGATTCCGTTTCTGCATTCACAACCACGAATGCGACGATGATATCGGACTTGGATCATATTTCTAACGCCGATAATATGTGGCGATTCGTAATGACCTATTCCGGCGGCCTTGGCTTGATCGTTGTTGCGGTCTCCTTGGGGCTTTTCGATGGCATGGCGGGATCGAGCATGTATTCTTCCGAAGGACGAAGCGATCATGTGCTGCCGAATATCCTTCAAACCACCAGGTTCATATTCAAATTCACATTGAGCGTGACCCTTGCTGCCGGTGCGATATTGGGCGTGATCCTGATATTCCGCGGTTTGCCGACCTTCGTATCCTTCTTCCATGGAGTTTGGCTTGCGGGCACCAGCTTGATGACGGCAGGATCGTCTCCTATGTCAACCGGCATCTCCTACTATCACAGCATCGGTGTCGAAGTGGTTCTGATGGTGCTCATGATCTTCGGAAGCATCAACTTCGCCCTTCAAAGCGAAGTGCTTGCCGGGCGTTCCCATTTCTTCTTCAAGAACAGCGAAATCCACACCGGTCTGATCTGGTGGCTTATCATGCTCGCGGTTTTCATCGCCGTGCTCTGTGGTTCGCAGCTGGCAAGCGGATTGCCCTTCCTGATGCGTTCGGGCTTATTCTCGTTCGTTTCCGCGGCAACGACCTCGGGTTTCACTTCGATGACCAGCTCCCAGGTGAATGCGATATTCCCCTCCGGCGCCATCCTCCTGCTTACCCTGGTGATGGCGGTGGGGGGTTCGACCGGGTCCACTGCGGGCGGTATCAAGCTGCAGCGAATCACCATCATCGTCAAAGCGGCGATCGAGACGGTGAAGTACACGGCTTCGGCTGATTCGGTCAAGCTGTCAACCGAGTACAACCATATCGGCAGGCATCGGCTCGAGGTCGGGGAAATCCGCGACGCGATGACCGTAACCATCATCTTCATCGTCATGATCATCATCGGCGCGATGGCGGGAATCGCCTTCGGTTTCGATGCAATGACCGCTTTGACCGAATCGGTTGCGATGGCGAGCACGAGCGGTATCTCGGCGGGTATCACCCAAGCGGGCATGCCAATGTTCTTGAAGATGGTGTATATCACGGAGATGTGGATGGGGCGTTTGGAGTCGGTCACCCTTATCGCCTTGGCCGCGAAGATTATCTTCTCCATCAGGCTTCCCCGTCGGAAGAGGGGTTAGATCATGCGATTGCGGGATAGTCTGCCGAAGACATCGACCCTTATCGCGTACGGGCTTGCGACCCTTCTCTTCCTGGTCGTATTTATCGGTGCCGGCATTTCCGCCTGTTCGGGTACGGGGGATGTCGCGAAGAGGCAGGCAGATTCCCTGACGCCTTCGGATGAATCCCAGCAGGCGACTGTCGCGGATTCCGAGAATGGGAATTATATCAACCTCCAGCAAACCCCCGACAGCTCGTTTCTGTACGATATAGCCATCTCCGACCTCTGCTCCGCTGATGTGTCGTTTCAAAAGAAGACGGTACAAGTGAAGGGCGAGGTTGTAGGTCATGCGCTTCGAGCGGAGCAGGATCCGGGTATGTATTGGATTACCCTGAAGTCCGAGCCGGGGCAGAAGGAAGGCTCCCTTTCCGTGCTGGTGAACGAAAACCAGTTAGGGGCAATCGATTCGTATGGGAAATACAGCAACAGGGGTACCATTCTGAGCGTGAAGGGCACCTTTTATGTTGCATGCACCAGCCATGAGGGGGTAATGGATATCCACGCCGACACCGTTTCTGCGGTGGAAGCTGGTTATGCGATGCCCGATGAGTTCGATATTGTCGATTTCGTACCCGGCGTCATCTTATGCGCGATCGCGATTGCGCTCCTTGTGGTCTATCGCTCGTTTGCGGAGGGTGAAAGGTAGAAGATGCAGTGTAGTGGAACGGTGGTCAAGCTTGACCGGGGATTCCCCCTTATCCGAACGCAAGACGGCGGGGAGTTCCGTTGCAAGCATGCGACGGCGTACGTGAAGGGTGGGAATCTTAGAGCCGTTATCGGCGATCGGGTGGTGGTGGATTTACCCGACGGCGCGGATATGGCCCAGATCATCGATATCCTACCCCGAAAGAACCAGTTCATCAGGAAGGACCCGGCGGAGCGCGCAATCGCCCAAGTCCTTGCGGCGAATTTCGACACCGTGATCATCGCCCATCCCTTATCCGAGCTCAATATCCGCCGTCTTGAACGCGAATTGGTCCTTGCCCACGAGACCGGCGCGCGTGTTGTGGTAGCCCTGACCAAGTCGGATCTCGCCGAAGACGAAGCCCAATTGAATGCAACGCTTGCCTTGGTGCGCGACATCGTATCGGATCAGGTCGATGTGCTGTTGGTTTCCGAGAAGGAACCGGAAAGCATCGAGCTTGTTCGATCGTATATCCCCAAGGGTTCGATTGCGGTCCTTATCGGACGCTCGGGCGTCGGTAAATCGAGTATGGTGAATCTGCTCGCGGGCGGTCATGTGATGGATACCACCCCTGTAAGGGAAAGCGATGGGAAGGGCCGCCATACTACCGTCAGCCGTGCAATGATCGATGTTCGCGGGGGCGGTTCGGTAGTCGATATGCCCGGTGTTCGGGGGCTTGGCCTTTGGGAGAGCGCAGACGGCATCGCCGCTGCGTTCTCAGATGTTGCCGAGTTAGCTGGAAAATGCCGTTTCAGGGATTGCAAGCACGAGAAAGAACCCGGTTGTGCAGTGCTTGAGGCTGTGGAGGCGGGAGAAATTCCTGTTGCGCGCGTCGAGTCGTATCGCAATCTCATGCAAGAGAACGAGGAGCAGCGAAAGCGGCGCGAGGAAGCGGAGAGGCAGGCTTCACGTGGAGGGGCTCCCTCGAAGGGACGCAGGCGAAAGCGCTAGCTTTCCCCGTTGCCGCGGTTTGCGTTCGTCACCGGCGGCTTGGGCAGGTAGCAATCGGTCTTCCGCAGCAATCGTTTCCCACGTCCGCATAAGGCTTCTTGGAAAGCTTTTCCGGGAAGCCAGTTTCTTCATATTCGGTTCATACCCGGATTCGGTCCGATACGAATCCGGGTTTCTT
>SFII01000128.1 GCA_004555335.1 Coriobacteriaceae bacterium
CGCCTCGATGTACTCGTTGGCGACGTCGACGACCTCCTCGTCCTCCATCTCCAGGACGCATTCGGCCAGGCGTGCGATGAGTTCTTCCTTGGTTGCCATCTTGGGCTCTCCTCCTTGTTTTCCGTAAAAAAGATGTTCTATCCGGCTGTGCAATGGGAAGTCCCAGCCGGTTGCGTAAGTTCTGCTATTCTGCGAATTTTTCGGGGTCGAGCGGCCATGCGCCGTACTTGCGGCCGGCTGCCATCATGGCATCGATGTTCTCCATGGGGCTTGCGATGGGGATGTCGCAGCTGTTGGACAGGATCATGCGCTTGGGGGAATCCCATCCGTCGCGCAGGTTCTGCTTCACGTTCTCTTCCACATCGGCGGGGGTTCCCAAGAGCATGGTCTGACATACGTCCACATTGCTCAGGATGGGCACCCTGTCACCGGCGACCTCCTTCAGATGCCCGAAGTTGACCTGGGTGTCCAGGCTGATCATGTCGCAGCCGGTTTCCAGCAGGTCCTCGATCACTGCGTTGGTCTCGCCGCAGTTGTGGTAGCCCATGCCCAGTCCCTTGCTGTGGCATAGGTTCGCGATTTCCTGGGAATAGGGGAGCACGAATTCGCGGTAGGTCTTCTTGTCGATGACGCTGCCGGATGCGATGGGGTCGCACAGGAAGATGCCGCCACCGGCTTCCATGAAGCCATCGGCTGCTTCCAGCAGCATGTCTGTGCAGAAGCGCATGAGTTCATGGGCCTGTTCGGGACGCTTGCGGAACTGGCGCAGGAGCTTCTCGATGGGAAGCAGGCTTGCAGCGGCGGTCATGGGGCCGGGGAAGGTGATGTTGGTGCCGACCTCATGACCGTATTCCTTATTGAGGATCTTCACCGCTTCGATGTTCATCTTGTACCAGTCGTTATTCTGCAGCGCCTTGGGATCCAGCTTGTCCAGGTCGTCCAGGTCGTTCATGACGGCCTTTATGATCGCGGGAACCGCGTCCTCGGGATCGTTGAACTGGGTGTCGAAGCCATGCGCGATGCCGTGCAGGCCGAACTCGACGATCATACCGTCATTGCCGTAGCGCTCGTAGCAGGCGATCTGCGCTGCGGCGGTGTTTTCCGCCGAGGAGCGCTTCTGCTTGTGGGACATGCCCGCGACCTTGCCGGCGCAGGACACGAAGAAGGGCATGATGGGGATGCGGTCCACATCTCCGCCGCTCAGGTACGCTCCCAGACGTTCGTTGGGTGTCATCTTGTCGAGTTCGTGCATGGTTCCTCATTTCTCTAGCCGAGTACGTGGAAGGCCGCGAAGGCGTTGCCGATGCGATCCATTCCAGGTTTGGAAGGTACCGCCTTCCCGAAGGGGGCTGGGGAAAAGTTCCGGCTGGGGGATGGGCATGCGGCATCGTGCCAATGGGCGCGTTTTGCTTCTTCCAGCAGGCACCATGGAAGCTGCCCTTTCCCCTGCTTTCCGGAGATGCGCGCAGTCGCCCGTATCGCAGTCCTCTAGGCGGGAAAGCTCCTTTCGCGTGTCCGGGGTTCACAGAACGCGGAAGGCGAAGATGGCAAGGTATCCTGGCTGATGGAACGGGCTCGCGCCGAGCGCCCAATCACAGTGATGTCCCTCGTCCGGGAATCGCACCCGGTTCCCCTTGCAAGCGCGCATTTTGCACGGCAGCTTCGGTTTCGGAGGGCCGAAACGAGGCCATAGTAACCCAGTGGAGATGATAATACAATATCACGATAAGTTATAAGAAATAGCAATAGTAATTGAAAATGAAAATAGAAAATCCCAGTTCATAGGCATAGTACGACAATTATTCTAAATGTATTCGTATTTGAAATACTAACCAGGATTCCTTTTGGGATATTGATAAACTAATCGCGAAAGTAATTAACCAAATACCAGGTGGGGCCTCGTGGGGTCCGGGTGAATCCAATCGGTTTCCCGCCTGCCAATGCATTGACGCCTTGTCTTGCCGTTTATTCGCAGAGGGCAGATTTCAAGGTTCATTGCGGGAAGGCGGTGGTATTCGAGCCGCCTTCCCGGTGCTTGTCGTTTCCTACCAGGTGGCGGGGTTGATGGGGAAGCTGCCGTACTTGCGGGCTGCCGCCATGAAAGCGTCCAGGTTTTCCAGCGGTACGCCCAGGTTCAGGTCGCAGCCGGAAGCGAGGATATAGCCATGCTGGGCGTCGTAGCCCTTGCGGATGGCTTCCTTCACGCCTTCCTCCACTTCTTCGGGGGTGCCCAGTACCAGGCAGTCCACCGGGTCGACATTGCCGACGACGGGCATGAAGGGCTCGATGATGGATTTGGCAAAGCTCAGGTCGACGCGGTTGTCGATGCTGATCATGTCGGGCTTGCTTGCAAGTATGTTGCCCAGGATCTTGGTGGTGTCGCCGCAGATGTGGTAGCAGCACATGCCGCCGTGGGCATGCACGTTCTCCACGATCTCAGTCATGTAGGGCTCGACGAATTCGGCGAAGGTCTTCTGGGGGATGATCGATCCGGTTGCAATGGGTTCGCAGAGCAGGATCATGCCGCCTTCGGCGATGTAGGCATTGTGCAGTTCCTTAAGCACATCGGTGCAGCCGCGGACCAGCTTGTGGACCAGCTCGGGATTTCGCCTGCATGCCTTCAGCAGCTTTTCAGTGCCCAGGATGCTTGCGGCTGCGGTGAAGGGGCAACCGATCAGGATGCCGGTGGGAACCTCGTCGCCTGCTTCGTCGGCGCAGATCTTCAGGGCTTCCAGGTGCAGCTTGAAGTCGGGGCTATTCTGGGGCAGTACCGCTTCCCAGTCGAGCTCGTCGACCTTATCGGGGTCCTGCAGCACATATTCCAGGATGTGGGGTACGGCGTCTTCGGGATCTGCCATGACCGTGCCCATCGCCTTTCCGACGGTGTGCAGGCCATGTTCCACGATCAGCAGGTCGTGGCCGAAGCGCTTGTAATTGGCGATCTGGCAATCGGCTTCGTTGCGGCCGCTCGAGCGCTTCTCGCGATGGGTCATGCCTGCCGCCCTGCCCGACATGGAGCAGATGAAGGGCATGGTGAGCAGGCGGTCCATCTCGCCGCCGGTCAGGAATCCGTTGAGACGCTCAAGGGGCGTCATCTGGTCGTCTTTATGCATTTTCACTCGCTTTCTTGCGCAATGAAGAGTAGTCTCCTTGGGCCATCGGGAAACGCAGTCCGTTACCGGGGCGGGGAAGGCGCGGCGTCGGCTGCGTCGATGGCGGATAGTGCGCAGGCGTGCGGAAGAAGCCGTCGCCGGTAAGGGCGACGGCTATAGATCCGTTGCTTGCGGTCGTTTCCGATGCTCGGGTGCGCGAGCGTGCCTAAACTGTTTCGGTGTGTGCATCTGGGCGCACGCTGCGCTGCGATTGCGGCATGGATGAATGACCGGAAGGGAACCGAATGCAGAAGGACGGTCTGCAGAAGAAATGGCCGTCCAGTTCCCTGAGAGGGTCTGAGCAGAAGAGAAACCGCGCTCGCTTTGCCCGAAGTATCGTCGGACAAAAGATACTCTAGTGTCATAGAGCGGCACTGCGCAAGCAGGCATCCCCTTCCCGTTATTCCAACCATAGAATGAACATGATTAGAAATATCTAATAGGTATAGGGATAAATAATAGTAAGCACATCCTCCAGCGAATCCCCTGAAAACGAAAGCAGGCGGCCCGAAAAGGCCGCCTGCTGCGAAGTGCGTGGGTCGTTTCGCTTAGAGCATTTCCACGAATGCGGAGATACGGGTGCTCAACTGGCCGATATCGGACTGGGAGTAGTCGGTTTCCACGGCCATGTAGGGGGTGTTCTTCTCGTTGGTGCAGAACTCGTCGATGATGGAGGTTTCCACGGCATAGGTGTGGCATGCCTGAAGCACCATGTCGATCACGCCATCGACCTTGTATTCGTCGATTGCACGGCCGATCAGATCCAGGCGGCCCTTGTTGGGGGTCATGCAGGAGCAGCTGATGCTGGTGTACTTGCGTGCCAGCGTCTCGTAGACGTCTTCGATGCTCTCATCGACGTCCTGGTCGATCGCCTTGGCGCCGGTGCAGTTCTCGAAGAAGACCACGTCTGCGCCAGCATCTTCGATTGCCT
>SFII01000018.1 GCA_004555335.1 Coriobacteriaceae bacterium
CCGAACACCCACAGCACTGTGTCATAGCCCGTCGCGAATACGTCGTTCACGATGGATGCCGCAACAACCTCGTCATCCAAGAGCCCATTATACATGGAACCGTCGCGCAATGCATCGAGGATTTCCCTATCGCTGGGATGAACCTTCCTGTTCCAATGAACATCGAAAGGAGTTCCGGAATTAGCCTCCACTACTTCGTCGTAAAACGCGGAAAGCGCTCCGAAATCGGACGGTTCCCCTATTCGCACGATCATCTCTTCCATCAGGGCCCCTTCCCTCGCTTGTCCGACGCAGAGGGTAATTGTAACGCAACGGAAACACCATCATGACCGTTCGGCGCCCGCAGCCTTACCCAAAGGAAACCGAAGGTCTATAGTTGATTTTTGTGCGCAAAACAAGCCGACGCCTTGAATGCCTCGAAGAGAAGACGAACAGCCAGAGAGAATACGCGAGGACACCCATGCCAGTACAGATCATCACCGATTCCGCCTGCGACCTCCCCCAGGACGAAGCGAAAAGGCTGGGCGTGCAGGTTATCCCGCTCACCACGTGCTTCGGAATGGACGTGTACCGCGATGGCGTCGATCTGACCAACCATGAGTTCTTCGAAAAGCTGGAAGCGTCCAAGGAACTGCCCACCACCAGCCAGGCGACCCCCACGGAATACGCAAGCTATTTCAAGCGCGCCATCGATGCCGGCAACGAAGTGCTCTGCATCACGCTTTCGTCCTGCTTTTCCGGCTGCTACCAGAATGCGGTATCCGCGCAGGGATGCTTCGGCGACAAGGTATACGTCCTCGATTCGCAGGCCATCTGCGTCGAGCAGATGATGGTGGTCAAGCAAGCGGTCCGCATGCGCGACGAGGGCATGGGCGCCCGCGAGATCGCCAAGGGCCTGCGCCGCCTGAAGCCCCGCCTGCGTCTGTTCACCGTGCTCGACACCCTGGAATACCTGCGCAAGGGCGGCAGGGTTTCCTCGCTTGCGGCAGCGGCGGGGTCCGTTCTTTCCATCAAGCCCCTCATCACCGAAACCGGCGGGAACGTGAAGGTCATCGGAAAGTCGCGCGGCATGAAGAACGGTGCCAAGGCGCTGGCAAAAGAAGTGGCCAAATGCGGCGGCATCGACTTCGACATGCCCTACACCTTCGCATACAGCGGAACCTCCAGCGAGAACCTGGATAAGTTCCTCGACTCCCATCCGGAGGTTTTCGATGGCAAGTCCCGCGAAGACCTGCCCGCATACTGCGTAGGCAGCATCATCGGAACGCATGTGGGCTCCAACGCCTTCGCCGTCGCCTTCTACGCAAAGCAATAGGAAACCCATCGGGCCGGGCATTCGGATCCGGCATTCGCCGGGGCTTCTTCCCGCCTTTCACCACGGGATCCTTTCCGGGTCTGGAGCGCGGGAAAGGCCAAAGCACCCAGAAGCCCGGGGCGGAAGGGCCCGCAATCATATCCCAGCAGCCATAACCACCCTCACACCGGATGGTTTCCTTTTCACAGCCGCACGCGCGCCGGGCTCGAGCCTGCATAACAGAGAAAGCCGCCGGGCAAGCCGACGGCTTTCTGATTTTCGGCCAACTCAGGATCCTAAGACCCCATGTGGCCGCTCAGATTCGCGTTAGCGAACTAGCAAACGGGAGGGGTGCCCTCTGCGTTGCCTGCGATGGCGTCGATCATGACGGCAGCGCCCTTGGGCAGCACGCCGCAGCCTACGACCTTGCGTGCGGGGATGCAGCCGGGGAATGCCTCGGCATAAGCCTCGTCAACCGCAGCGGCGTCGTTGATGTCAGCCAGGAAGATGTTGACCTTCACGATGTCGTCCATGGAGTGGTCGACGCTCTCGATGATGGCCTTGATGTTCTTCAGTGCCTGGGCAGCCTGCGCCTTAGCGCCCTGGGCCATCTCACCAGTAGCGGGATCGATGCCGAACTGGCCGGAGATGTTGTTGTAGTGGGAGAAGGCAACGGACTGGGTTGCGGTGCAAGCAGCAGGCGCCGCATCGGTGTTCGCGGCTTCGATGATCAGGCCATGACGGGCTTCGATCTCCTGCGGAGGAGTACCGTCGCCATGGGAGCAAACAGCCTCGATCTGAACCAGCGCATGTCCGGGCAGGCCGGCTGCGGGAACGATGGTGCGGGCGGGCAGGTAGTTGACTGCACGTGCGATACCGGAATCGGGGAAGAAGGTCTTGTAAACCTCGTTCATCGCGCAAGCGTCATCCAGGTTCTTCAGGAACACGGTTACCTTGACGATGTCGTCGAAGGGAACGTCGATGCTTGCCAGGATGGCCTTGATGTTCTTCAGGGCCTGGGCGGTCTGCTCCTTAACGCCACCGGGAACCAGACGGCCGGTCACGGGATCGATACCGGTCTGAGCGGTGATGTTGTTGTAATGGGAGAACGCAACGGTCTGGGTGGACAGAGCGCTCTGGGGAGCATTCGCGGTTGCGTTGGTCAATTTGATCAGGTCGCCAGCCTGGGGCTCGTTGGGCTGGGTGCCCTCGCCATTGGTGATCAGAGCCTCGATTGCAACGGCAGCGCCCATGGGCAGGGCTGCCACGCCGGCAACGGTCTTTGCGGGTACGTAGGTGGGGAAGAAACCGGCGACTACTTCGTCGACGGCATCCATGTCTTCGATGTCAGCCAGGAATACGGACAGACGAACGACATCGGTCATCACATGATCGATGCTTTCGACAACAGCCTTGATGTTGCGCATTGCCTGAGCGGCCTGCTCCTTGACGCCGCCTTCAACCATTGCGCCGGTTGCAGGGTCGATACCCAGCTGAGCGGAAAGGTTGTTGTAGTGAGAGAATGCTACGGTCTGAGAGCACATGGGGCACTTGGGTGCATTCTCGGTATTCCTTGCCACTACCACGTTATCGGCCATGACAATTACCTCCCTTTGATTCGGGGCTGATACAGCATGCGCAATCTGCTTGCGCATGGGCGGTAAATATACCCGAACTCCGCAACGGTAAAGCGCGCGTTTCCGTTATTGTTCGGTAAAACAGAACTAACCTTGATTATTAAATTATTTATCCAACGAATTCCCTATTCTTGTCTAACAATTCAGCTATCTACTAATCAGATTCATTGCCTTCGATTAAAAGCAACGCGAGCTCGAACGGAATAGGCGAGCGCGGGATCGCGGCCGGACAGCACCGAGACTGCCCAACATCCGCAAGGCACCCCAAGCTCGGCATTCGGCGATCGATCGCATCCGGGAGCGCTCTACGCAGATCCCATGACGTTCGATCCCGTTGCAGATTGCACGGTCGAAAGCCCGAAGGTTACAGCAAAGCCACTATTGCAAGCTCGCACGAGCCGCACGCTAGAATAGTTCCCCGCCCCCATTCGCAAGGCGGCTGACAGCCCGAACCCAATCCCATCGAACAGACAGGCAAGAACGCAAACAGGACGCATCATGAGCATCGACATGTCACAGCACTTCACTTTCGGAACACTGTTGAAATACGTCGCACCTTCCATCGGGACGCTTCTCCTGACAAGCGTCTACGGCATCGTGGACGGTCTGTTCGTATCGAATTTCGCGGGAAAGACCGCCTTCGCGGCAGTGAACTTCATCATGCCCATCATCATGATCCTGGCCCCGATCGGATTGATGGTTGGCACCGGCGGCAACGCGGTCGTCTCGAAGACCCGCGGCGAAGGGAATGGCGAACTCGCGAACAGGCAGTTCTCGCTGCTCGTCTATTTCAACCTGTTCTGCGGCATCGCCATGGCGATCATGGGCTTCCTGCTCATACCCATCATCGCCCGCGCCATGGGCGCTACCGGCGAGATGCTCGAGCTCTGCGTGACCTATGGGCGCATCAGCATGCTGAGCCTGCCCTTCTTCATGATGCAGCTCGCATTCCAGGCATTCAGCGCCACAGCAGGAAAACCGAACCTCAGCCTGAAGGTCGCAATCGCGGCCGGTGTAACCAATATCGCCCTCGACTTCATCCTTGTCGGGGCGCTCCATATGGGAGTGGTCGGCGCAGCGCTCGCCACCGTCGCCTCCGAATACGTGGGAGGAGGCGCTTGCCTGGTCTACTTCGCGCTCCCCAACAAAAGCTTCCTCCGCCTGGGAAAGACCTCGCTCGACCTGAAAACCATCGGCAGGACCTGCGTCAACGGCTCTTCTGAAATGATGTCGAATATCGCACTGTCGGTTGTTTCCGTCGCATACAACCTGCAGCTGATGCGCTACATCGGTCCGGATGGCGTTGCAGCATACGGCGTCATCATGTACTGCGGCCTGGTCTTCGGATCTATCTTCATCGGCTACTCGATCGGAAGCGCGCCGCTCATGGCCTTCCAATACGGCGCACGCAAGCATCGCGAGATGCGGAACCTGTTGAAGAAGGGCCTGACCATCATCGCCGTCGGAGGAATAGCCATGTTCGCGATTGCGGAGATGGCAGCCCCGCTCATCGCGAAGATCTTCGCCTCCTACGACGAAGGCCTCTACCAGCTGACCACCTTCGCTTTCCGAGCCTATTCCATCTCGTTTCTGCTCATGGGATTCAGCATCTACGCCTCTTCCCTGTTCACCTCGTTATGCAATGGCAAGGTTTCCGCACTCATCAGCTTCCTGCGCACGCTCGTGTTCGAACTGGGCGCGGTCATGATCCTGCCGGCGCTCCTGGGAGCCAACGGCATATGGTTCTCCGTCGTGGTTGCAGAAGTGGTATCCATCTGCCTGGCATCGGCATGCTTCGCCAAACTGGCACCCCGCTACCATCTGCTGCCCGAACGTAGGGCCCAGGGCTAAGCTTTCGGATCTTCAGGCAATTAAAAACCCGGTCGGGCAAGCAGCCATTTCATGCGAACGCCGCACCGCAGCCGGAACGCGCCCGGCAAACGCGCACGTTCGCGCGGAAGACGCACGATTTCCAACGCGAAACGACACCGGGCTCGCCCCGCCCCGCATCGAACCGAGCCCTCGCACGGACCCTGCACCTGTCCGGCAGACGGCTCATTCTTACAGATTCTCGACAAACGGCATAACGAAACGCCCCTCCGCTTGCATCCACCTCCAACTCCGCGCATAATCTCAAAACTGAACGTTTGGTCAGTTTTGAGATTCGGAGGCTTCCCATGACATCCCTCGGCCAATTGCGCCCTGCGCAAAACGGCGCCTCCATCGAGGCACGCAACCTTTCCCTGGAAACGCCCCTGGGCGTCCCCTTCAGGAACCTGAACCTTTCCATCCCCCCTGGCAGCTACGTCGCGGTTACCGGCAACCACGGTTCGGGCAAGACCCCCTTCCTGCTCACCCTGGCGGGACGCATGAAACCCACCGGCGGAACGCTGTTCGTCGGAGGCCTTCAGCTTCCCCAGAACCACCGCAAGGTTGCCCGCAAGGCGGGCATGGCCCTTTTCTCCGGCTTGAACGACATCGAATGGAACCTCACCTGCCGCCTGATCATGAAAGCCGAGCTGGAAATCTGGGGCAAACCCCACCGCAACAGCGATGTTGAAGCCTACCTGCGCGCCTGGGACTTGGAAGAGATCATTGACAAGAAGGTCAAGAAGCTCACCCAGCTGGATTACGACCGCTTCGGGATCGCACTCGCCATGGTGAACGACCCCGACTTGCTGGTGGTAGATGACATCGAACGCCAACTCGATGCGCACGATTCGCGCCGCATTGCCGATGAACTGAGGAAAATCGCCCATGAAAAGGGCAAAACCGTGATCGTCGCGGTCACCGAGCCTGCGTCTGCCGGTGACAGCGATTTCACCATCGAACTGGAATGGAGTGAGGAAGATGGCATTTAAGGGAGCCCATTTCGCCTACATGTCGGCGAAGAACACCTTCTCCCCCCTGCCTATGAAGATCGCCCTCGCCGGCGTCCTGCTCATCCCCGTCATCTTCGCGGGGTTCTACCTTTCCGCCTTCCTTGACCCCTATGCCCACCTGGAGAACATCCCCGTGGCGGTGGTCAACGAAGACAAGGGCGCCACGATAAACGGCGAGCAGCGAAATATCGGCGGGGACGTGGTGCAGAACCTGAAGGACTCGGAGGAGAAGCTGGGCTGGAGCTTCGTCACCGCCGAGGAAGCCGAAGAGGGCATGGAACGCGGCCTCTATTATATGAGCTGCACCATCCCCGAGGACTTCTCGCAGCAGATCGCATCTGCCGACACGAACGACCCCGAACACGCCAACATCACCATCACCTACAACCAGTCGGAAAACATGCTGGCCAGCCAGATCGGGCAGACCGCCTGGACCCGCGCGGCCAAGCAGGTGAATGAGGCGGTTGCCGAAGAATACTTCGGCACCATCTTCGAAACCATCGACGAAGGCGGCGAGCAGCTGCAGACCGCGGTCGATGGCGCGCTCGAACTGCAGGACGGCCTGACCACCGCCCAGGACGGATCGAACACCATCACCGTGAACCTGAACAAGCTTGTCGCAGGATCGGCAGAACTGCAGGCGGGCATCGCACAGCTGCAAGACGGCGCGAACCAGGTGAGCGCCGGAACCCAGGAACTGGCCGATAAGGCATCGGTGCTGCCCGATGCGACCCAGCAGCTCGCCGATGGCGGCCAGGCCGCCCTTGCAGGCGCAAGCCAGCTGGAGGAAGGCGCCGCACAGCTCGATGCCGGCGCCCAGTCGGCGCAATCCGCGACCCAGCAGCTGAAAGACGGCTCGGGTGCGCTGCTTGCCGGAACGAAGACCGCAAGCGCCGGATCCGCCTCCGTCGCCGAGGGCGCGGGCCAAGTGGCATCCGGCACCGACCAGGCGCTTGCCGGGGCAAGCCTGCTGAAAATCTATACCAGCCAGTTGGAAAACGGCGCAGGCAACGCACTCGTCGCCGCGCAATCCGCCCAGGCGGGTGCCGAAAAGCTCTACGGCGGGCTCACCTCCCTGAAATCAGGCATCACCGACGCGAAGAACGGCGCATCGGATCTGCAAAGCGGCATCGGCCAGCTTTCCGGTGCGCTGGGGGACATCTCCTCGAGCATGGGCAGCCTTGCGGGTTCCATGCAATCCGCAGGAAAGGCAATGGGTGACGGCGGAAAGGCGCTTGCAGACGGCGCCCAGGCCCTATCCACGGTATCCACCCCCCTTTCCAGCGCAAGCGCATCCCTATCCGGCGCCGAAGGCGATATGGCCAATGCGGAAAGCGACCTCGCAAATGCAAGCTCCAGCACCCAGGGTGCCGCTTCCCAGGCACAATCGGCAGCGGATACCATCGGCGGAATCGGCGGCGATCTGGACAATGCAAGCGCCGCCCTCAGCAGAGCGCTTGCCGTCGGAGAGCTCCCCGACGAAGCCGCCGCGGAAATCCAGAACGCGCTGAACAGCATCAACACGGCTAACGGAAGCGTTAGCGGCGCTGCAGCGAGCGCGCAGGGCGCAGCGGACAGCATGAGCGGCGCAAATGGCAGCATCCAAACAGCATCGACAAGCGTAAGCTCGGCGAAGGGCCAAATCGGCTCCGCCTTGTCGGAAATGTCGTCGGCATCTTCGTCTGCAGGCAGCGCCGCCCAGTCCGCCGCAGACAACGCATCCGCCCTCCAGTCGGCAGCCGGCGAATTCTCATCTGCAAGCAGCGCCATCTCCAAGGCGGTGACCCCGGAAAGCATTGCGCAGCTCAACGGATCCATCTCGGCGCTCCAAACCGGAGCCGGTGACCTTGCAAACGGCCTGGGCCGGGCTGAAAGCGCCCTGGGTTCGGACGGCGATGCGGGCACCCTGATCGGCGGAGCCAACGCACTGCAGGCAGGATTGGGGCAACTCGCCGGTAAGGACGGCCTTGCCGCACTCGCAGGCGGCGCCAAGCAGGTGAACCTGGGTGTCGGAGCCCTGGTGGGCGACCAGACGAGCGGTCTGACCGCACTCAACGCCGGAGCCCAGAAGCTCAGCGCCGGAGCAACCCAGCTCAACGGCGGCCTGGGCGACCTCGGCTCCGGAGCCGCGCAGCTCGACGGCGGGCTTTCCGCCCTCAACGACGGCATGGGCACCCTGCGCATCGGATCCGCACAGATCCACGGCGGCCTGACCAGCTTGGTGGGATCCGCTTCCGAGGGAACCGGCTTGAACGCCCTCGCAGGCGGCCTAGCCAGCATGAACGAATCCGCGGGAACGCTGATCGCAGGCGTCGACCAGCTGAACTCGGGCGCAAGCCTGCTGGCATCCTCCTTCCCCGCCGCCTCTGACGGGGCGGGGCAGATCACCAGCGGCGCAAGCCAGCTGGCGGATGGTTCGGCAACCCTGACCAGCGGCCTCGGCAGCGCGGTCTCGGGATCGGGGCAGCTGGCAAGCGGCCTTGACGAAGCAAGCGCGCAGATGGATTACTCCCCCCAGCAGATCACCGCGAAGAAGACCATGATGAGCAAGCCCGTGCAGATGTCCGAGGACTACTACACCACGGTCAAGAACTACGGCACCGGCTTCGCGCCCTTGTTCATCGGCCTGGGCATCTGGGTCGGCGCCATCTTCAACTGCTTCCTGTTCCGCAGCCTGAACACCCGACTGTGCCTTTCCGGCGTGAACCCCATCATCGTCGCTGCCGCCGGCTTCATCCCCATGGCGGCCTTCTCGATGCTGTCCACCACCGTGGCGCTGGCCTTCGTCCAATTCGCCCTGAAGGCCCAGATCGGCAATGTGGCGGGCTATTACGCAATGGGCATCCTGGCGTCGCTGTGCTTCACCGCCATCATCCAGTTCCTGGTTGCGGCGGCCGGCTTCCCCGGACGCTTCATCGCAGTCGTCCTGCTGACGCTGCAGCTCACCAGCTCCTCGGGCACCT
Organism: Coriobacteriaceae bacterium; assembly: GCA_004555335.1. Taxonomy (GTDB): domain Bacteria; phylum Actinomycetota; class Coriobacteriia; order Coriobacteriales; family Eggerthellaceae; genus W1P20-047. The sequence goes on from SFII01000018.1 coordinate 8,777, forward strand.
TCCCCGTCCTGGTTGAGCCCGACTTCTTCGGAGCCATCAGCCCCTTCTTCCCCATGACCTATATCGTCGAGGGCATGAGGCAGCTCATGACGGGCGTCGGCTACGGTGTCGCCCTGCAGGATGCGCTGGTCGTGGCAGGATTCGCAATCGTCTTCTTCCTGCTCACCGCACTGGTCGCAAAACGCAAGCAGATGGTGAATATCACGGATATCCATCCCCTGCTCGATCTGTAAGGCATCATCTTCGTTAAAAGGCTCCGCGACTTCGAATCGCGGCCGCCGGCTTGGGGTAGCATCGTACCCGAGGCATCGCGGCACGATTCGGTCCGGGGCCTTTCCCATAAGCCCAGAAAGGAATGCATCCCGAAATGGAAAAGAAAACGAGGGCGAAATCCGAAGCGACACGCAAGACGCTCGTCAATGCGGCGCTGACCGTTATCGGCCGTCAGGGCTACGCAGGCGCCACCATCGAGAAGATCGCCGAGGAGGCAGGCGTCTCGAAGGGCGTCGTCTACTACTACTTCAAAACGAAGGCCGACATCGCCACCAATGTGCTCATCGACTCCTTCGAGAAGATCGTCGGGGAATTCGAGGCCATCATGGACCGCGGGCTGCATCCCCACGAAACCATGACGCAGTTCGTCGGCACCTTCGCGCGCATGATCTTCCAGAACCAAGAGGCGTCCAGGTTCATCCTGAGCGAGCTCTGGCGCGACGACCGCATCTGGAGCGAGGAAATGCGCCAAACCGAAGAACGGCTCATCTCCATGCTGGAAAGCCTGGTCGAAAGCTCCATCGCGTGCGGTATCGTGCGCCCCGAAATAGATGCGCGCTTCGTTTCCATCGCCACCATCGGCACCGTGCTCACAAGCGCGCAGTACTACCTGATGCAGGACGATTCGGAAACCGAAGGGGCCTTCGCGCAGCACTGCATCGATTTCATCCACCACGCCCTGAAGGCGGAATAGCGACGCGCATCCGCCCGGATCTTTCGTTCGACGGGTCGGCGCAAAGGCGCAGCGGATCCGCAACGGGCATATGACGAGCAGGATGGCCGGGAAATCCCGGCCATCCTGCTTTTCCTTTTTCTTCGGTTTTCCCGGCGCAAGGCTTCTTCGGTTTTCCCGACGCAAGGCCGAAGGAAAGCATCTAGCCCACGCGGGTCGCTTCGTCGGGGTCGATCGACATGGTCTGGAAGCGGTTTTCCATAAACTCATCGTCATAGTGCTCATCGCAGAACCCCTCGATCGCCGCGGTTACGGGAGCATCGCCCATATCCGCCTGGCGCTCGAACCAGCGGTCGAGCGACGCCAGGGTCAAACCGCAGTCAACCAGCATGAGGGCCGTAGCCACCATGGTAAGCGAGTAGCGCCAGTTCCAGGGAATCCGGTTGATCAGGGCAAGCAGCTTGGGGAGGATCCAACGCAACCACATGATTCCCAGGCAGCCCCACATGCAGAAGAATTTGAAGTTGGTACGGCCATCGATGTTCAGGAAGGTACCCGTGTAATCCCAGGCGGTGATGCCGAAGGACGTTTCCATCCACCAGCTGACCAGGTATTCGAAGGCAGCGCCGATGAATGCCGCCGCCAAGAACACCACCACGGGATTGCTCTTATGGAAGCGGTTCAGCGCGATGGTGATCATCACGCCGCCCACTCCGTAGATGGGCGAGAAGGGCCCGTACAGCAGGCCGGCGCGGTCTTCGTACACGCCCGGATCGATGATGATCATGTGGTAGACGGTCTCTATGATCAGCCCGAGGAAGCAGCACACCACGAATATCCAGAATAGATTGAAGAAGTCCAGCTCGATGTAGCCCTTGCCCGTCTTATCCAGGCCGAGCACGCCCGCTTCCTGATCCTGCTTGTCCTCGAGCTGCTCCGCCTTGCGCTTGGCCAGGCGCTCGCGCCTCAAGGTCGGGTCGGAATACACCGAAAGCAGGCCCAGGAAGATCACGTAGCCAACCGAAATGAAGGTGGATGCCGAAAAACCGTAGAGCATGAATGAAAAGACCAGCGAAACCGCTTCGATCAGCATCAGGACATTCGCGAATCGCGCCGCCTTATTCCTGTTGTTCTTAAGCAGGCGGATACCCAGGGAAACGGACACCACCGCGGAAACCACAACCAGCACGAACAGGATCGCGCTGAACACCATCCCCAGAATGGTCTGGCCATCCAGGACCTCCCCGAAGACCGATCCGTAGCCTTCATAGACCATGAACGCGACGGCCCCCATGAAAAGCAGGTACTCGAGGCAGTGGAGCACGCCTCCCGCAACCAGAAGGCCGCCGAAGATCCTCATCACCTTCGGAAAGCGCTTATTCTGGAGGGCGTCTTCCGCAAAGGAATCCTCCAGGCGCCTGACCGCAGCGGAAGCATCATCGATGCCGCCCTTGACCTCGTCCCTCAACTCTCCCAGGTCGTCTTTGATGTCATCGAGATCGTCCTTCACGCCGTCGACGATATCGCCGATGTTCTCGGAAACCCCGTCCAAGGCATCGGAAACGTCCCCGATCAGGGTCTTCCCCTTGGGTTTGGAAAACCCTTCCTGGGAAGGGCGCCCCTCATTCGATCCTGCACGCTCCGAGAGCGCTTTTTCGGGCTTCCTGCCGCTCATTCCGCCTCCTTCTCGGTCCGGGATCCCAAAATGAACCCAACCGCCACAGCATAGCAAAAAACGATTCGTCGTTCTGAAAGCGTCACGCAGCCTTTTCCCCCATACGCCACCCGCAAGGCAGGCACCAACCCGCAAGAACGGACGCCCTTCAATAGAGCCGTCCTATGCAGTAAATTGAACTTATGCATGCTCGGTGAAGAATTGAACTCTAGTTCAATTTGCTTCCTGCAGTGCTAGAATCGGCCTTGCTTGTAATTGAACTTTTCTTCAGCTTCGTGTTGCAATATTGAACCCCAGATGCTGGAGCAAATACAAATTGAACTATTGGAGCGCCCATGGAGCATCAGATCTTTGCAAACAGGCTGCGCGAGGCCATGGAGAAAGCCCAGATGAAGCAGGTCGACTTAATCCGCATCGCGCAAGCGGAGGGAAGGAAGCTGGGAAAGAGCCAGATCAGCCAATACCTGAGCGGCAAGAGCATCCCCCGGCCCGACACCCTCTCCTTCCTCGCCCGTACCCTCTTCGTTTCGGAAGGCTGGCTTTCCCCCGGATCGCAAGCCGGAACGGAACCTTCCGCCACGCAAGACGCGCCGACCGCACGCGAAGAAGGCTCGGCAGCCGCGCAAGACGCGCCGGCGAGCGAAGCCCTTCCACGCAACGCGCAAGGCGATCCCCTGCCTGAACGGCAACCCAATCCATCCGAACCCGCTGCCACCCCCGAGACCCGTCCCCCGAAAGGAACCGCCATGCGTGAATTGCGTAAATCCTCCAAGCTCGATAACGTCCTCTACGACGTCCGCGGCCCCGTCGTCGACGAGGCAAACCGCATGGAGCAGATGGGAACCCACGTTCTCAAGCTCAATATCGGCAACCCTGCCCCCTTCGGCTTCCGCGCCGTCGACGAGATGGTCCTGGACATGAGCCGCCAGCTTGCCGACTGCGAAGGCTATTCCGACAGCCACGGCCTGTTCAGCGCGCGCAAGGCGATCATGCAGTACTCGCAGATCAAGGGACTGCCCAACGTCTCCATGGAAGGCATCTACACCGGCAACGGCGTCAGCGAGCTGATCAACATGTGCATGCAGGCGCTCTGCGACAACGGCGACGAAGTGCTCATCCCCTCGCCCGACTACCCCCTGTGGACCGCATGCGTCACCTTGGCGGGCGGCACCCCCGTGCACTACACCTGCGACGAGCAGGCGGATTGGTATCCCGACATCGACGATATCCGCTCGAAGGTAACCCCGCGCACCAAGGCGATCGTCATCATCAACCCCAACAACCCCACCGGTGCGCTCTATCCGAAGGAAGTACTGCAGGAAATCGTCGAGGTCGCCCGCGAGCACGGCCTCATGATCTTCTCCGACGAAATCTACGATCGCCTGGTCATGGACGGCCTGGAGCACGTCAGCATCGCATCGCTGTGCCCCGACCTGTTCTGCATCACCTTCAGCGGGCTTTCCAAGTCCCACATGATCGCAGGTTGGCGCATCGGCTGGATGGTCCTTTCCGGCAACAAGCGCATCGCGAAAAGCTACATCGAGGGCTTGGACATGCTCTCCAACATGCGCCTGTGCTCGAACGTGCCCGCGCAATCCGTCGTCCAGACCGCACTCTGGGGCAATCAGAGCGTCAAGGACTACGTCGTCCCCGGCGGACGCGTCTTCGAGCAGCGCAACTATGTCTACGATGCCCTGAACAGCATCGACGGCATCAGCGTAGTCAAGCCGAAGGCGGCATTCTACTGCTTCCCCAAGATCGATACCAAGAAGTTCAACATCACCGACGACGTGCAGTTCGCACTCGACTTGCTGCGAGAAAAGAAACTGCTCATCGTGCAGGGAACGGGCTTCAACTGGAAGGAACCCGACCACTTCCGCGTAGTATTCCTGCCCCGCATCGAGGTGCTTTCCGAAGCGATGGAGAAGCTCGAGGACTTTTTGCGGTATTATCACCAGTAGCGCCCGCCGCACGGCCGGGTGCCCGCCGCCCCAGAAGGGCCGCATCGCAATGCAAGCGGAAGCGAAAGACGCACTACGGTCATGTCCCAAGGACGCCATGAACGCAAGGCGGAAAACAGCACCCCGATCGAACCAATCACGCCAAGCGAAACGAACAAGAACCATTCACCTGCGCACGCAGCGCCCCAGCTGCGTGCGCATCGCATATCGTCCATCATCGTCGCGGCGATCGCGATTATCGTGCTCGCCTTCGGCATACGGGCCCTCTTCGGAAACAGCACCGAGCAAGGAAACGGCAGCACACCATCGGAAGAAAGCCCCGTCTTCGATGTGAACGACAAGATGCAGACCCAAGAAGGCGGCTCGAATTCGGCAGCAGAACCCGAAAAGGACCACCTCCAATACCGCGAGAGCATCGCTTCTGCCGCCAAAGCCTACGATCTGGATCCCTACCTGATCGCAGGCGTTATCCAGACGGAATCGGGATTCAATCCCAACCTGGGAAACCAATACGCCTGCGGGCTCATGGGTGTTTCCAACGTAGGTTGCGAGGAAATGAACCTGCGCGGTTTGGTCGATCCCAACGAATACCCACCTGGAAACATCATGGATCCCGATGTGAACATCCGCTACGGCGCCGCAATCCTGCGTATGTTCCTAGACGAATACGACGGTAATCTGACCACGGCACTGGCGGCATACAACGCCGGCCCCGCAAACGCCCAGCGCTGGGTCCAAGCTGCAGGGAGCACGAATATCGAAGGGGTCATCGATATCTACGAAACGCGCGAATACATCAAGCGCGTCCCCCAAAACATGGAGAAACTGGAAACGGAGTATCCCCGGGCGTTCGAATAGGCAAGCCCACCCGAACCTGCCATCGCACCGATGACGCCTCCTTGCAGCACGGGGGCAAACGGCAGGGTGAAAACACAACGCAGAGCTTCGGCCCTCCAACCGAACAAGACAGAAGGAGCTTATCCCGACAGCTTCTTTATGGACGGTTCATGGACAACAGCCCGTCAGTTTTTTCAATTCTGTCGGATTTATCCTGTTCAATGCGCATTTTTCCCATTTTAAATAGCTTTCGAATAGCATTTTGCACAGTGTCGAAATTCGGCTATCAAATAAAGCTATAATCACAACCCCTCCCCGAAGCACATTCGAGCGGAGGTTACCATCCGGCCAGATCTGGGGTCTTTGCGCGCATTCCAGGTCATCACGCCGAAATGGAGGGCGCATGGCAAAGCACGCACAGCATAGCCAGCCGAAGAAAAGCTGGTTCGGCAGGAGCTCGCAGCGAAAGCAAAACGCAGCGGGCAGTATTCCTGCGCCCGAAAACAGGGAAAAGTCCCCTTCCGGAAAAGCCCAGGAAAGCACTTCCGTAGAGGAAATCCCCGCAAATAATCCCACAGCCGCAGAAGCAACCGCCGGACAAGAGCAGTCCTCGCCGTCCGTTGCCGCCGAGGACGCTCAGGCACCCGCTGCCGAACGGCCCCGCCTTTCCGGCATCCCCGAAATAATTGCACCCGGATCGGAAAGCCGCCAGAAGGAATCGGCTTCTAGGACAAGGGTTCCCCTAGAAGACACCCGTCCTCCCGAATCCACGCCGGCGCAAGACGCCGGCACTGCCATGTATGACCCTCGCATAAGGTCCAGGCAGCAGCACCGGGCCGGTTCACGCACAAACGCACCCCAGCAGCGAAGCGCCCAAGACGGGTCCGCACCAAGGACCGCCGGTTCGCGTCCGAACAGGTTGAACATCCCGCCTATCGATCCCGCCGGGCAGGACGCCCCTCGCACGGGTGTGCCAGACGTCCGGCAGCATCCCGGCACAGGCACCCAGCCCCCTGTCGGAGGCCCCGCGTACTGGAATCCCGCGGCAACCGGGTCCGTTCCCCTTTACGGTGCTCCCGCATACGCCCAACCCGCACCCTATGGTGCGCCCGCCTATGTGCAATACACCCCCAACGGGACACCCATATACGTGCACTACGCCCCCGGCGCAGCTCCCATGTACGTTCCCTATCCTCCCAACGGAAACCCCGCACAAGGCGCGTATCCCGGACCCTATGCACCGCCAGCGGTCAAGCAGGAAAAGGACAGGCGCCTTGGATGCCTCATCCCAGCCATCGCCGTTCCCGTCGCGCTGTTTGCGATAGTCGCCCTTTTCGCCATCACGCGCCCGAGCTTTGCCCAACCGCTGATCGAAGGAGCCTTCGGCATCCAGGAAACCGCCCCTATCGCCGAAAGCGGAGGTCCCGTGGTCTTCGAGGATATCTCCGATGTCGCCATGACTGAAGAAGCCGCGCAGACCGAGCAGGCGAAACAGGTTCATACCCGCCGCCTGCTCGCCCAATGCCAGGGTGTGGATATCTATTCCCCCATCTCGCAAGACGAGCTCACCGGCGTGATCATGCACCAAGCATCCTACGAATGGGGCCAGGTCATGACAACACAGGTGCCTGAAGCGGATATGACGGAATACGAGGCTTCAGGCAAGCCCCTTCGCGTCAACAACGAGCAAACCGAAGGTCTCTGGGTCGATGCGGATATCGCGCACCTGTACCGCGACACCGACAGCACCGCCATGGACACCGCCGCCGATGTCGGCGGTGAGGCGGGCACTACCGTCTACGCACCCGTTACCGGCCAAGTCATCGCAGTCGAAAGCTACGACCTGTATGACGAGACGCCTGATATCCGCATCCACATCAGGCCCGATGCCAATCCCAACCTGGATGTGGTGCTGCTGCATCAAACCGATCCCACCGTACAGGCGGGTGACCGCGTGGAAGCGGGAATCACCCCCGTTTCCTCGGTTCGCGACATCGCTGCAGAGTTGACGGACCTGCAGCTTGCCTACTACACGCAGACCGCAGGAAACCACTCACATGTCCAGGTAAACGACCTTACCAACCCGGACTACATCGCTAAATACAACCTGCAAGTTGATTAGCATCCATCGATTCAAAAACAGGCAAAGAAGCGCCCTCCGGGGCGCTTCTTCTTTCCAACTCGGATTCAATCGGAGAAGATGGCGGGCACCACAGATACAATCAACGGGAGAGTACCGCGGCGAAAACGCCGCAAACCGAAGTTCCCGATCGAAGCGCCGCACGCACGCCACCGAAGTTGGAGGAAGCCATGCAATACCGACTCGACCCGAAAACCGGCAATCGGATATCCCAGCTAGGGTTCGGCTGCATGAGGTTCCC
>SFII01000019.1 GCA_004555335.1 Coriobacteriaceae bacterium
TAAAGAGGGCATGACGCGCACGCGTCAGCGATTCACCGAGCAGATGAACATGCTGCTCGACCGAGGCCCCGATGTTGACGACGAATTCTGGGACGGTTTGGAAGAAGCCCTGATCATGAGCGATGTGGGCGCGATCACTTCCGCCAACATCGTCTACCGCATGAAGAACGAGGCGAAGCGCCATGCGCTCCCCGATGCCTATGCGGTCATGGATGCGCTCTCCGACAGGATCGCCGAGCATTTCACGGTCGCGGAAACCAATATCTTCGACGAGAACCCGGTATTGGTGCTGTTCGTGGGTATCAATGGCGCAGGCAAGACCACCACGGTGGGCAAGATCGCCTATGAGGCGAAGGCTGCGGGCCGCAATGTGCTCCTGGGCAGCGCCGACACCTTCAGGGCCGCGGCTATCGAGCAGCTCGAGGAGTGGGGCCGCCGTGCGGACGTGGAAATCGTGGAACGCGAGCGCGGAAGCGACCCTGCGAGCGTGTGCTACGACACCATCGAGCGCGGCGAGGAAATCGGCGCCGATATGATCCTGATCGACACCGCCGGGCGCCTGCATACCAGCGATGACCTGATGCGCGAGCTGCAGAAGGTCGTGAACGTGGTGCGCAAGCGCTCCCAAATCCCCGTGAAGACCGTGCTCGTCATCGATGCGACGACCGGCCAGAACGGCCTTTCCCAGGCACGGCAGTTCCATAAGGCGCTCGAGCTGGATGCGGTCATCGTGACCAAGCTGGACGGAACGGCGCGCGGCGGCATCGCATTGGCGGTGTCGAGCGAGCTCGAGCTTCCCATCGCCAAGATCGGTGTCGGCGAGCGACTGGAGGACCTGCAGGATTTCGATCCCCGCAACTTCTCCGCAGCCCTCATCGGCGCGGAGCCCGAGGAAGTGCCCGCCGACGATCAGGACGAATCCCAGCGGGAAGCCGATGTTCGGGATGAACCCGCAGCCGAGCCCGAGGCGCAGGCCCCCGAGGCCGCCGTCGAGCCCGAACCCGAGGTTGGGGATGCGATCGATGCCGAACCCGGGCAGGAGCCCGAACCCGATGCGGAGCCCATCGGGGAGCCCGCAGCCGAGCCGGAGGCGGAATGCGCCCCCGTTCGGGAAGATGGGACGGATGGTGCCTGCAGCATGCCCGAAGCCGACGCGCAGCCCGAAGCTGCCGAGGAGCAGGCGTCCCAGGCCGAGGACGACGCCCGGGCTGAAGACGGGCCCTGTGGGGAGCAGGACCCCCAGGAAGATGCGCAAGAGCCTGCGGGCGACGATGATACGCAGGCGGAAGAAGATAAGCCCGAGAAGGAAGGCGTGTTCAAGCGCCTGTTCCGTTGGGCTGGAAGGAAGTAACCGAAGATGCTTGATAACCTTTCCGAACGACTTCAGGGTATCTTCTCCGGCTTGCGCGGCAAGGGCAGGCTGACCGAGGAGGACATCAATGCGGCGATGCGCGAGATCCGCCTCGCCCTCCTGGAGGCGGATGTCAACTTCAAGGTGGTGAAGTCCTTCATCGCCAAGTGCAAGGACCGCTGCCTCGAGGCCGAGGTGCTCGAATCGCTCACCCCCGCCCAGAACGTCACCAAGGTGGTCCTCGACGAGTTGACCGCGCTTCTGGGCCGGTCGGAATCCAAGCTGGTGCTGAGCGGACGCATCCCCAACGTTATCATGCTCGTGGGCCTGCAGGGTTCCGGTAAGACCACCGCAGCGGCAAAGCTGGCCTATCTGCTCAAGCAGCAGGGCCACAGCCCCCTGCTCGCCGCCTGCGACGTGTACCGTCCCGCCGCAGCCGACCAGCTGCAGACCTTGGGCGACGAAATGGGCGTGCGCGTGTACAGGGGCGACGGCAAGGACCCTGTGGCAATCGCCAAGGGCGGCGTGCGCGATGCGATCGACAGCATGCGCGACGTGGTCATCGTGGACACCGCCGGCCGACTGCATGTCGACGAGCAGATGATGCAGGAAGCCGAAGACATCAAGAAGGCCGTGAAACCCGACCAGATCCTGATGGTCGTCGACGCAATGACCGGCCAGGACGTGGTGAACGTGGCGGCGGCATTCGCCGAGCGCGTCGACTTCGATGGCGTGATCATGTCCAAGATGGATGGCGACGCACGAGGCGGCGGCGCCCTTTCCATCCGCGAGGTCACGGGCAAGCCCATCAAGTTCATTAGCCAGGGCGAGAAGCCCGATTCCCTGGAGCCCTTCCATCCCGACCGCATGGCCAAGCGCATCTTAGGGATGGGCGACGTCATCAGCCTGATCGAGACCGCGTCGAAGATGAAGGCCGAGGAAATCGAGGCTGAAACCGCCGAGCGCATGGCCCGTGCGAACCTGAACCTGAACGACTTCTTGGAAATGAACAAGCAGATCCATAAGGTCGGCGGCATCACCAAGCTCATCTCCGCCCTGCCCGGCGGAGACCGTGCGCTATCTTCGGGCCAGGTGGACCTGAAAGCCCTCGACCGCATGGAAGTGATTATCCATAGTATGACCAAGCGGGAGCGCGAGCATCCCGAGATCCTGAACGGAAGCCGCCGCGCCCGCATCGCCCGCGGTGCCGGCGTGACCGTGACGGATGTGAACCAGCTCATCAAGAAGTTCAATGAGACTAAGAAGATGATGAAGAAGGTCATGCCGCAGGTAAATGCCATGACCGGGGGCAAGAAGGGCAAGAAGGGCAAGAAGGGGCGCCGCCGCGGCATCCCCGGCATGCCGGGAGGCATGGGCCTTGCCGAGATGCGCCAGCTCCAGCAGATGCTCGAGAAGGGCGATTTCAAGGGCTAGGGCGTGCTTTTACCGCCTAAGCCCCCATCCTTTCCGTCCATCTGTGATTGTTTCACGGTGGAACTTGCGCATTTTTGCCAACGAACGTAAAATATGCAATTGCTGTTTATTAGAGGTAATCCTCTGGCATTATTAGTTGAATTCAAAAGGAGTCCATTTCTATGGCAGTAAAGATTCGCCTCGCCCGCCACGGCGCTAAAAAGGCACCTTACTATCGCGTAGTCGTTATCGATTCCCGCTCCCGCCGCGAGGGTCGTCCCATCGAAGAAGTAGGCCGCTACAACCCCTGCGTCGAGCCTTCCATGATCAAGCTCGACCTGGAAAAGATCGACAAGTGGATTGCAAATGGCGCTCAGCCTACCGACACCGTTGCTCGTCTGATTGAAACCGCCCGCAAGGAAGCTTAAGGCATGTCTGAGCAAAAGCTTGACGCAGCAGGCTTGGTGCGTGTGCTCGTCGAGCCTATCGTCGAGCATAAGGACGAGCTGGAAGTGACCGAATCCGTCATGGAAAATGGCGAGATCCTGGTCGAAATCGGCATCAACGAAGAAGATGCCGGCAAGGTCATCGGCCGACAGGGACGTGTGATCAAGGCCATCCGCACTCTTGCATGGGCTGCAGCGTCTCGTGCCGGCGAACGAGTAGAAGTGGAGCTCATCGACTAAATGAGCGCATTTGCTCGCGTAGCATTCATTGCGAAAACAAGAAACCTGGAAGGGAGCGTCGTCGCCACCAGCGCTGACGGCCTCCCTTTCTTGCTGTGCGAAGGCATGGAAGTGCACTTCGTGCCGCCGAGCCTGCGCGGACCGCGAAACGCGCGCGTGTCATCCATCCGGCAGATCAGGGAGGATTCCTACGAAGTGTCCTTCGAGGATGTCGAGGGCATCGACGATGCGGAGAAGATCGTCGGCTGCTATTGCCTCGCGAAAAGCGACAGCATCCCCGAAATCGACCCCTCGGAAGATCCCCGCATGCTGCTGGGTTTCTCCGTGCAGGACGAAATGCTGGGCGCATTGGGCCCGGTAACCCAAGTCATGCTCAACCCCGCCCAGGCGATCCTGGTGGTCGAAGGCGACAGGGGAGAGGTGATGATCCCCTTCGTGGACGAGTTCGTCGAGGGCATCGATATGGAAGCGGAAGTGCTCGAAGTCCGCGTGCCCGCGGGCCTGCTTTCCCTGAACGAGGAAAAGGAGCAGGCAGAAGATGCGCGTTGAGACCCTTTCTACCTTCCCCGACATGTTCTCGTCGGTGATGGGGGCGTCCATGATGCGCATCGCCCAGGAAAAGGGCGCGCTCCAGTTCGTCGCGCACGATCTGCGCGATTGGACCCATGACCGCCATCGCACCACCGATGACGATCCGTATGGCGGCGGGCAGGGGCTCGTCATGAAGTGCGAGCCCATCTTCGAAGCCTACGATTCCATCTGCGAGGCGGCAGGCGGCAAGGCGCCCTACACCATCTTCCTCACTCCCACAGGGGAGCGCTTCGACGAGGCGCTCGCGCTGGATCTGGCCGAACGCGACCACCTGCTGTTCATCTGCGGCCATTACGAGGGCATCGACGAGCGCTGCTACACGCTTGCCGACCGATGCATCTCCCTGGGCGATTACGTGCTCACGAGCGGCGAGCTTGCCAGCATGGTGATCATCGATGCGGTCGTGCGCAAGCTCCCGGGGGTGTTGGGCGACGAGGGCTCTGCAGTCGACGAGAGCTTCTACGACGGATTGCTGGAATATCCCCAGTACACCCGTCCTGCAAGCTATCGGGGCATGGATGTTCCGGAAGTCCTGCGATCGGGCAACCATAAGGCCATCGAGCAGTGGCGCAGGCAGCAGAGCCTGCTGCGCACCATGCAGATGCGCCCCGATTTGATGGAGACGGCGAATATCACGAAATCGGATGCCGCTTTTCTGAAAACGATAGCGCAGACGGACGATAACCCGCCGGAAACGGTATAGTGAACACTTGCGGAAAAATGCAAAAGCGCCATTCGGCGCTTTTGTCCGTGAAAGGGCACGGGGTTTCGAAAGGACGCATTTGATGGAAAGCGAAAACGGCAAGAGGGAGCAGGGGGCGGTTGCGGGCGCAGTCGACTTCCTCGTTACCCTTGCGATCGTGGCCGTGGTCGCCTTTGTCCTCAGAACCTTCGTGATCGAGCCCTTCAATATCCCCTCCGGTTCGATGGAAACCACCATCATGACCGGCGATCTGGTCTTTTCCGAGAAGATCAGCGTGCGCAATGGGGTAGAGGCAGGGCAGATCGTCACCTTCGACGATCCGCAGGGATCCTCGAAGACGCTCATCAAGCGCGTTATCGCGACCGGTGGGCAGACCGTCGATCTGGTGGACGGTTCGGTTTCCGTCGATGGCGTCGTATTGGACGAGCCCTATGCAACCGGATACTCGGTGCCGCTCAAAACCGTGGATGGCGTGCAGATCTCCTATCCCTATACCGTGCCGGAGGGCAGCGTCTGGGTGATGGGGGACAATCGCGAGCATTCCCTTGATTCCAGGTATTTCGGGCCCATTCCCGAACAGAGCGTGAGTGCCCGCGCCCTGTTCGTGTACTGGCCCCTGGAAAACGTCGGCGTGCTGCATTAGCGCCGGATCAGCGTGCAATCAGTCAGTTCAAGATAGAAAAAGGAGAGTCATGGCAACGGAAAGGGCAGCTTTCGGCGGCGAGAACGCGCCGGTACCCAGCTTCCAAGACATCATCATGAGCCTTCAGCATTACTGGGCGGCTCAGGGCTGCGTCATCTTGCAGCCTTACGACGGCGCGGTGGGCGCTGGCACCAACCATACGGCAACCACCTTGCGCTCCCTGGGTCCTGACACCTGGCGCACCGCCTACGTGCAGGGTTGCCGCCGTCCCACCGACGGCCGCTACGGCGAGAATCCCAATCGCCTGCAGTTCTATTATCAGTTCCAGGTGCTCATGAAGCCCTCTCCCGACAACATCCAGGACCTGTACCTGGGCAGCCTGCGCGCCATCGGCGTCGATCCCGACAAGCACGACGTCCGCTTCGTCGAAGACGACTGGGAAAGCCCCACCCTGGGCGCATGGGGCCTGGGCTGGGAAGTGTGGCTCAACGGCATGGAGGTCACCCAGTTCACCTATTTCCAGCAGGTGGGCGGCTTCGAGTGCAGTCCCGTCCCCGTCGAGATCGCGTACGGCTTGGAGCGCCTGACCATGTATATCCAGGGCGTCGATTCGGTTTATGACATCATCTGGGCCCGCGGCGACGACGGCGTGGAATTCACCTACGGCGACGTCTACCTGGAAAACGAGCGCGAGTTCTCCACCTATAACTTCGAAATCGGCAATACCGAATTCCTCTTCGAGGCATTCAACCAGTACGAGCGCGAGGCCCAGGCGTGCCTGGCGGCGAACCTGCCCCTGCCCGCATACGACTGGGTGCTCAAGTGCTGCCACACCTTCAACCTGCTGGACGCACGCGGCGTCATCTCCGCGACCGAGCGCATGGCATATATCCTGCGCGTGCGCTCCATGGCAAAGGATTGCTGCGCTTCATACATGGAAACCGTGGTCGGCATTGCGCCCGCCGTCGAGGAAGGGGAAGGTGAATAGGCGATGACCCATACTCTCGCATTCGAGATCGGCACCGAGGAGATTCCCGCTTTCGATCTGGATTCCGCAAACAAGCAGCTCGAGAAGATGGTCCCTGAGATGTTCCAGGCGGCCCGCATCCCCTTCGACAGCGTCGAAATCCATTCTAGCCCCCGTCGACTGATCGTCCTGGCAAACGGCGTTGCAGACCAGACCGAGGCGCTGGTGGAAGAGCATAAGGGCCCTGCGGCCAAGATCGCCTTCGACGAGCAGGGCAACCCCACCAAGGCGGCCATCGGCTTCGCCCGCGGCAAGGGTCTGGGTGTGGAAGACCTCGAGCGCCGCGACGTCAACGGCACTGAGTACGTGTATGCGGTGAAGAACGTGCCGGCAACCCCCGTCGCCGACCTTCTGCCCGACGTGCTCGCAGGCATCATCCCCGCCATCAAGTGGCCTCGCAGCTGCCGTTGGGCGGCTTATGGCGAGTACTTCGTCCGCCCCATCCGCTGGATCGTGGCCATGCTGGACGAAACCGTCATCCCCGTTTCCTATGCCGGCGCCGTTTCCGGTAACCAGACCATGGGCCACAGGGTGCTTGCCCCCGGCTTCCACACCGTGGACACCGCGGCGAACCTGATGCAGGTTATCCGCGATGCGGCGGTCGTCCCCAACCAGGCGGAGCGCGAGGCGATCATCCGCGAGGGCGTTGCGGCCATCGAGCGCGAAACTGGCTTTACCGCCGATCTGCCCGCGAAGACCCTGCTCGAGGTCACCAACCTGTCCGAGCATCCCACCCCGTTGTGCGCGAGCTTCGACGAGGAATTCCTGAAGGTTCCCGAAGAGATCATCGTCGATGCCATGCTGATGCATCAGCGCTACTTCCCCCTGTATGACGCGCAGGGCAAGCTCACCAACAAGTTCATCATCGTCTCCAACGGCGACCCCGCCTGCAATGCGACCATCATCGATGGCAACGAGCGCGTGGTGCGCGCACGTTTGGACGACGCGAAGTTCTTCTACGAGGAAGACCTGAAGAAGCCCCTCGAGGAATACGTCGAGCGCCTGGACGAGGTTGTGTTCCAGGAGCAGCTGGGCACCGTCCGCGATAAGGCCGACCGCCTGGTTAAGCTGGCGGACCATCTGGCCGCCGATGCCCAGCTGGGCGAGGCGGATGCCGCCGACCTGAAGCGCGCCTGCTATCTGTGCAAGGCCGACTTGGTCACCAATGCGGTCATCGAGTTCACGAGCGTCCAGGGCGTCATGGGATCCTACTACGCCCAGGCGGCGGGCGAGACCGATCAGGTCGCCCGTGCCATCGAGCAGCATTACCGTCCCCGCTTCGCGGGCGACGATGCGCCCGACAGCCTGGTCGGCAAGCTGGTCGCCTTCGCAGACAAGCTGGATACCATCTGCGGCCTGATCGCAGTGGGCCAGGGTCCCACCGGCTCTTCCGACCCCTTCGCACTGCGCCGCAGCGCCATCGGCATCGTGAACATGCTCGATGCAGGCCTTCCCGTATCCCTGGCAGCTGCAATCGATTGCGCGCTTGCGGCTTATGCGGGCATCGACTTCGATGCGGCTGCCGCCCGTGCGGAAATCATCGATTTCTTCATCACACGTACCAAGGTCATCCTGCGCGATGCCGGCAATGCGGCCGACGTGGTCGACGCGGTTCTTGCCGCAGGCATCGAGGAGCCCGCGGTCATCGCGGAGCGCACCCGCGCCCTGGCGCAGGCACGCAGCGAGATGCCCGAAGTGCTCTCCGACCTGGCTGCGGCCTATACCCGTGCGAACAACCTGCGCGACGAGGCCCTGGGCTGTGCGGTGGACGAGGCCCTGACCGGCGCCGAGGAAGCGGCCCTGAACGAGGCGGTCAAGGCTGCCGAGGGTGCCATCCCCGTCCTGCTGGAAGGCGGCGACTATCCCGCGGCGCTTCGCCAGCTGGCGAACCTGCGCGGTCCCATCGATGCGTTCTTCGAGGCGGTCATGGTCATGGATGAGGACGAGGCGCTGAAGAACAACCGCCTGCGCCTGCTCAACCGCTTCGTTTCCGTGTTCGCGAGCGTTGCGGACTTCTCCGCCCTGGCGAAGGCGTAGCGAATGCTGATCGATAAGAACAACGTAGTGCATCTGCCCACGGTCCAGGTCATCAGCGACTCCGGTGGCTGGACCGCGCAGATGATCGTGCGCGCGGCGTCCAGCCAGTTCGGGGATTTCGATCCTACCTTCGAGCTCTTGACCGACGTCAGCTCCATCGGCGAGATCGAGACCTTCCTGGCGCAGCAGGCGAAGTTCTTCAAAGAAAACTACGGCCGCGAGAAACTGGTGGTGTTCTACACCCTGGTTTCCCGCGAGCTGTGCGCCCAGATGGAGGAATTCCTTTCCCGCCATCCCGAGATCTTCGCGGTCGACCTGATGACCGACGCCCTGCATGCCATCTCGGAGGTAAGCGGTTTGTGCCCGCTGCTCAAGCCCGGTCAGCTGCACTTGACCGATACCCGGTACTTCAAGCGCATCGAGGCGATCGAGTTCACCATCGCCCATGACGACGGCAAGCGGCCCGAGGACCTGGAGAAGGCGGATGTGGTGCTTCTGGGCGTATCGCGCTCCGGCAAGACGCCGACGTCCATCTTCCTTTCCCAGCAGGGCCTGCGCGTTGCGAATATCCCGCTCGACCCCTTGAGCGAGCCCCCGGCGCAGCTGTTCGACGTGGAGCCTTCCAGGATCTTCGGCCTCATGACCACGCCGGACGTGCTGGTGGGCATCCGCCAGCGCCGCCTGGGCAAGGCCGCAGGCGTGGCGAGCAGCTATGCCGATCCGGAAAAAGTCTACGAGGACCTGGAGAAAGCCCGCGCCCTCATGCGGAAATTGGGATGCATCGTCATTCACACCGAGAATAGGGCTGTTGAAGAAACCGTCCAGGAAATAATGAGTTACTATATGATGACGCACCCCCGCAGCAGCATCAATTAGCGGCGGATGCTCGATCATTCAGACTATTCATGTCTAAGGAGAAAGAAAAGTGGCTGAAGTAGTTAAGCGCGTGTATGCATTCGGCAAGGATGCTGCCGGCAATAACGTTTCCGAAGGCGACGCCAGCATGAAGGCCATCCTTGGCGGCAAGGGCGCGAACCTGGCCGAGATGGCTAACATCGGCCTGCCCGTGCCTCCCGGATTCACCATCACCTGCCAGACTTGCATGGAGTATGCCAATGCCGGCAACCAGTGGCCCGAAGGCGCCCTCGAAACCATCGAGGAATACCGCGTTGACCTGGAAAACCGCCTGGGTAAGAAGATCGGCGATGCAGAGGATCCCCTGCTGGTGTCCGTCCGCTCCGGTGCTCCTTTGTCCATGCCCGGCATGATGGACACCGTCCTCAACCTGGGTCTGAACGACGAGTCCATCAATGGCCTGATCAAGCAGACCGGCAACGAGCGCTTCGCTTGGGACTCCTATCGCCGTTTCATCCAGATGTTCTCCAACGTCGTCATGGGTCTTGATGGCGACCTGTTTGAAAACGCCATCACCGCGATGAAGGCGGTTCGCGGCGTCAAGAGCGACGTCGACCTGACCGCAGAGGACCTGCAGCAGCTGGTCGCCAAGTTCAAGGAGATCTTCTCCGGCGCAGTCGATCCCGCTGCATATCCCGACCTGGCCCAGGACGGCGTGGCCGTCTTCCCCCAGGATCCCAGCATCCAGCTGAAGCTGGCAATCGAAGCCGTTTTCGGCAGCTGGAACAACCCCCGCGCTACCCTGTACCGCAAGAAGAACAAGATCTCCGACGACCTGGGCACCGCTGTCAACGTGCAGTCCATGGTCTTCGGCAACAAGGGCGAGACCTCCGCAACCGGCGTTGCCTTCACCCGTAACCCTGCTAACGGCAGGAAGGAATTCTACGGCGACTACCTGATCAACGCCCAGGGCGAGGACGTCGTCGCAGGCATCCGCAACACCAGCCCCATCGCAGAGCTGAAGCAGAATCCCGGCCTGGAAGAAGCCGGCGAGCAGCTTGAAGGCATCTTCACCCTTCTGGAAGACCACTTCCGCGACATGTGCGACATCGAATTCACCATCGAGCAGGGCAAGCTGTACATGCTGCAGACCCGCGTGGGCAAGCGCACCGCAGCCGCTGCCATCCGCATCGCCATCGAGATGGTCGAAGAGGGCCTGATCACCAAGCAGGAAGCCGTCCAGCGCGTCAGCCCCGAACAGCTCGACCAGCTGCTGCATCCCCAGTTCAACAAGGACGCTGCCTATGACGTTCTGGCCCGCGGCCTGAACGCATCCCCCGGCGCTGCCGTGGGCGAGGCGGTATTCTCCTCCGATGCAGCTGTTGCTGCAGCAGCCGAAGGCCGCAAGTGCGTGCTCGTCCGTTGGGAGACCAACCCCGACGACCTGGCAGGCATGATCGCAGCCGAAGGCATCCTCACCAGCCATGGCGGCAAGACCAGCCACGCAGCAGTTATCGCACGCGGCATGGGCGCTCCCTGCGTTTGCGGCGTAGAGGCAATGCGCATCGACGCTGAAAAGAAGGAAGCCGTTGTTGCCGGCACCGATATCGTCATCCGCGAGGGCGACATGATCTCCATCGACGGCACCACCGGCATCGTCGTCCTGGGTGCAGTCGACCTGGTCATGCCCGAGCTGACCGGCGATCTGGACACCATCCTGGAATGGGCCGACGAATTCCGCACCCTGGGCGTGCGCGCCAATGCCGACAACCCCGATGATGCTCAGCTGTCCCGCGACTTCGGTGCCGAGGGCATCGGCCTGTGCCGCACCGAGCACATGTTCCTGGGCGATCGCAAGCAGATCATCCAGAAGTTCATCCTCAACGATGACGAGGAAATCCGCGAAGAGGCTGCAGCTCAGCTGTCCGAAGCCCAGGTCGGCGACTTCTACGGCATGTTCAAGGCGATGGACGGCCTGCCTGTCATCGTCCGCCTGCTCGACCCGCCGCTGCATGAGTTCCTGGAAAGCCCCCGTGCCCTGGACGTGGAAATCGCCCGCATGGAGGCAACCGGCGCAGACGCTGCTGAAATCGCCCAGAAGCGCGCTCTGCTGGCTAAGATCGACTCCTTCGCAGAAGCCAACCCCATGCTCGGCATGCGCGGTTGCCGTCTGTCCATCATGTTCCCCATCCTGCCCGTGCTGCAGGTCCGCGCTATCGCGACCGCTGCTGCCCAGCTGAAGAAGGAAGGCCTCGACCCCAAGCCCGAGGTCATGATTCCCCTGGTCAGCACCGTCAAGGAGCTCGACAAGCTGCGCGCCGTGGCAGAGCAGGTAATCGCCGAAGTCGCCGAAGAGCAGGGCGTCGAGCTGGATATCGAAATCGGTACCATGATCGAGCTGCCCCGCGCTGCAGTGACCGCTGACGAAATCGCCACCAAGGCCGACTTCTTCAGCTTCGGCACCAACGACCTGACCCAGACCACCTTCGGCTTCAGCCGTGATGACGTCGAGGGCGAGTTCGTTCCCACCTACTTGGAGCAGAAGCTTCTGCCCTACAACCCCTTCGCAACCATCGATCCCGGCGTTGCCAAGCTGGTAAAGATGGGCGTCGAACTGGGCCGCACCGGCAACCCCGACCTCACCGTGGGCGTTTGCGGCGAGCATGGCGGCGATCCCGACTCCATCCATACCTTCAATGCGATCGGCCTGGATTACGTCAGCTGCTCTCCCTATCGCGTCCCCGTCGCACGCCTGGCCGCTGCTCAGGCTGCCCTGGGCGCTGCCGACATCGACAAATAATCGATAGGCACGAAATACGCATGCCGACCGCGTAAGCGGAAGGGTGAGAAATGCATCCCGAAAGGAGCCTGCATTTGCGGGCTCCTTTTCTGTTTTCGCGAAAATCAACAAAAACGTGAATCAGGGTGAAAGGAGATGCTTGGTAGGGGGGCGGATCTCTTCCTTGAAATAGCCTTTGCGAAAGGTTAAACTGCAATTTCTGGAATCGAAGGTTCCAAGCACATTGAAAAGGTGGAGCTCAGTCTCTTCCTGATGCGGCATCGGCTGCATCGGATAATGGGGGCGACTGGTTTCGACATGGTAGGTTTGATCTGAGGAGCAGGTCGTGGTCTCCTCGCCACGTTAAACAGGGGTACTGTCAAGTTTAATTGGCAAGACTAACACTGGCCGTATGGCCCTCGCTGCTTAATCTAGCGCAGCGCGTCAATCCGGGTTTCTTCTCCTGGGCCCGGTGCGATGTCATTTCAGGGAGATGCTTTCAGGCATGTAGCCGGTATGGCCTGAAAAAAGACTAAACCAGCTAGCGTAGGATGTGTTCGTCGACGAGCGAGTCCTACGCGAATCCCAGTCGTCGACTAAGCTTGTAGTGCCTTGGGGATTATCTAGTATGGACCGGAGTTCGATTCTCCGCGCCTCCACCAAGTGAATCCGCGGCCGCATCCGAAAGGGTGCGGCCGTTTTTCGTTACGGGAGCCGCCGCAGCCGATAGGCGTATCGCGCCTTCCGCTTGCCGCGGGGCCCTCGCTTTCCGTAGGCGCATCGGGTGCCAGGCGGTCGCATCGGATGCCCGCCCCGTTGCCATGCTGCATTGCCGGGGGCCTTGGGCCTTGCGCGCGAGATGAGCAGATACTATGGCGAAGCCCGAAGGCTGCATTCCCTGCGGCTATACTGGGCGCATGGAATCATGCGAAACTCAACCCACGAACAAAGAAGCAGCCCTTGAACAGGGCTCTTTCCCCTGCGGCCCTATCGGCATCTTCGATTCGGGCTATGGCGGGCTGACCGTTGCCCGCGAAATCATCAAAGCGCTTCCCCATGAGGACATCATTTACCTGGGCGATACCTTGCGTTGCCCGTACGGCCCCCGCTCCCTGGCGGAAGTCGACAGCTTCGTCCAGCAGATCTGCAGCTGGCTTATCGAGCGCAAGGTGAAGATGATCGTCATCGCCTGCAACACCGCCACGGCGGCGGGTCTGAAGCATGCCCAGCAGGTTTTCGACGTGCCCATCATCGGCGTTGTCGAACCGGGTGCGCGCGCGGCGGTGCGTACGACGCGCAACCGCAAGGTGGGCGTCATCGCCACCCAGGGAACCGTTGATTCGGGGGCCTATTCCAAGTCGATCCGCTGCCAGGATGCGGGCGTGACCGTGTTCTCCACGGCAACCCCACGCTTCGTCGAGATTGCGGAAATGGGCATCCGCATGGCGCAGGGTCCGATCGAGGATTACATGTCGCTGGCCTCGAAGGTCTATATCCGGCCCGCCTTCAGGGAAATCGCACGCGAGTATTTGGAGCCGCTGCGCCGGACGGGAATCGACACCCTGGTGTTGGGCTGCACGCATTTCCCCCTGCTCAAAGCCCTGATCGGCGGCGTGGTCGGCCACGATGTGACCCTGATCGACTCGGCGAAGGAAACCGCACGCGACGTGTGCGACATCCTGCGCCGCCGCGGCCAGCTGATGGGCCCCGATCATGAGCCGGAATACCGTTTCTTCAGCACGGGGGCGGATGTTTCCGAATTCCAGCGCTTCGGGAGCAGGGTCCTGCGCATGGAGCTGCCTGAAGTGCAGCGTGTGGAGTTCGACTAGAGCGAGAGGGAATGGCAATGAGGAAGATCATCATCGCAAGCAATAACGCCCATAAGGTGGAGGAAATCAAGACCGCGCTCGACTTCGAGGGGTGGACCTTCCAGACCTTGAAGCAGGCCGGCCTGGAATCGGATCCTGCCGAAGACGCCGATAGCTTCGAGGGCAATGCGCGTATCAAGGCCCGGGCGGTCCACGCGCTCTGCGGAGGGGAGTGCGCCGTGCTCGCCGACGATTCCGGCTTGGAGGTAGATGCCCTGGATGGGGCGCCCGGCGTGTACTCTTCCCGTTATGCGGGCGAAGACGGCAACGACGCCGCCAACAACGCCAAGCTATTCGCCGAACTGGAGGGCGTGCCCGACGCCGAGCGTACGGCGCGCTTCGTGTGCACCCTGGTGTTCATCGACGAGCAGGGACGAGAGACCGTGGCGCGCGGCACCATCGAGGGCCGCATCGGGCATGAGCTGGTCGGCGAGAACGGCTTCGGCTACGACCCCCTGTTCATCCCCGACTGCTTCGGCGGCGAGCTCACCCTGGCACAGGTGGACCAGGCGCAGAAGAATTCCGTCTCCCACCGCGGCAATGCCCTGCGCGTGCTGCGTCAGATGCTCTCCGAATCGGGCGAATAGCGTGGATGGGGCAGGTTCCCGAAAAACCGCAGGCCATCGCTGTGAGCGCCTGCCTTTTGGGTCGTCCATGCCGTTTCGACGGGGCGTCGAAGCCCCATGCGGGGGTGATCGCCCTCGCCGAGCGCTTCGAGTTTCTGCCCGTATGCCCGGAAGTTGCAGGCGGGATGCCCGTGCCCCATCCTCCGTGCGAGATCGATGCGTTTTCGCCGGTGCTGCGCGTGGTCGATGCCGATGGCCGCGACATGACGGAGCCCTTCGCAGAGGGCGCGCGGCGCTGTGCCGATGCAGCCTGTGCCGCGGGCTGCAAGTTCGCGGTGATGAAGGCGAAGAGCCCTTCCTGCGGAAGCGGGCAGGTGTACGACGGGAGCTTCTCCGGCACTTTGATTCCGGGATGGGGCGTTGCCTCCGCGCTGATGCGGGAGCGGGGAATCCGCGTTATCGACGAAACGCAGTTGGACCTGCTGCCATGAGGGTGCGTTGGCTGCCGTACGAGACCGTGGGGTGCGGTGGCAACGCGTGCGCTTGAGGCGGGGCGGGTGTTCCGGTTCTGGCTTTGCCGCACGATGTGCGGGCGGGATGCCTTTCTGTAGCGCGATTGCGCTGCGAAGTACGGCGATTCGTGAACTTGAAAAGAAAATACTCGTCCGCGGCGGATAGTTTGGTATACTGCAAGAGCTGAAAAGGCGGGACGTGGCGCAGTTTGGTAGCGCGCCTGCTTTGGGAGCAGGATGTCGCAGGTTCGAATCCTGTCGTCCCGACCATCTTGCCTTCAGTGCATTTATGCGGGTGTAGTTCAATGGTAGAACTCCAGCCTTCCAAGCTGATAACGCGGGTTCGATTCCCGTCACCCGCTCCAAGGAGCATCCAGGACCCATCGCATGCGGTGGGTCCTTTTCATTTTGCCCATATTCCGAAATGATTCCTGTAAACGATGCACCCGCGCCGATAGGCTGTTGGAAAACAACTAAGATTGTCCCCAGAAAAAACGGGCGGCACGATCCTGTTTCCGTCCACCCCCCCCTAATCCCTGCTGTTCCCATTCAGGGGGAAGATGAAGGAGGTCGAGCGCATGAGGAAACCTGAATCGCATTCCCTGCCTGCAAACCGACTTTCCCAGCGCATGCTGGCGATACTGCTTTCCCTGGTACTTGCGGTATCGATGCGCCCTTTGCCCTCCTATGCGGATGAGGGGTCGGCAACTCTTGAGGGGGCGACCGACGCCCAGGTGGCAGAAGATGCACCCGCGCTTGAGGCGGATGCTGCCGAAACGGGAGACGCCTCCGTCGATGGGGGCCAGGCACTCGATACGGATCTCCTGACGGACCAGGGTGACCCCGAGGCACAAACCGATCCGCAGGGGCAGCAGGAGCTGCGCATCATCGGCGATGAGGGCGCTGCGAGGTATTCCCTGCAAGCGGAGAACTCAACCGGCTTTGCCATAGAGGGCCTGGAGGTAAAGGCCTCTGCTTCTGATGATTGGCGTGCGCTTGCGATGGGGACGGACTGGGCTTGGGCCGCTGACGAGGCGGTGATGCTCTGCCTTCCCGACCTGCGCGATACCGTCGATCCCGCCTTGCTGGGGCAGGTGGGGAACGACTCCGCCTACGACCTGCGCATTCTTGCGGCAGGGGAATCGTACGACCTCCATGCAGTGCTCTTTGACGACGTGGAATCCGTGCGTTTCTGCTGGGATGCGGAAAACGGCATCTACTTCCTGGAGATGGGCTATCCCGACGGACGCATTGCGAGCACGTTCGAGGCGGAAATCGCCATCCGCGATGCGGAGGCGGCGGCCGAAAGCCAGGACACCGCCTTGGAGCCGGCAGCCGAGCAGGGAAAGCCAGGACACCGCCTTGGAGCCGGCAGCCGAGCAGGGAGAGTTTGCTGACGAGGGTGCCCCGGATGATGCGATGCCTGCCGGACGGGGGGAAGGTGCCGATTCGGCTGAGGCCGATGCGCAGGACGATGTCGGTGATGGCGGCGCTGCCGAAGGGGCTTCCCGGGATGACGAAAACGGAGGCTTCGGTAGTTTGTGTGACAAGGGGCTAGCCTAGGCAGCAACGCTCTTCGCTCCCTTCACGCCCTTCTTCCTCGCCTTCACCGGGCGACCCGGG
>SFII01000129.1 GCA_004555335.1 Coriobacteriaceae bacterium
GAAGGCGATTTGGATGTGACCGCGGAAAACGTGTTGGGGGCTTACCGGGATTGCAAATCGCTCATTCTTCCGGAAGATTGCCTGGAGGCAACGGAAGCAGCTTTGGACTTCGAGATCATGGGCGTAGCCGGTGCGGATTTCGGTTTCTTGGGCTTATACGGCTGGGGCCAGACGCGTATCGACCTCTTTGCCCAGGATGTGCTTCGGGAAAATGAGGGGAACTACGGGATCATCGCGAACATGCCCCTGTGCTTGGAAGAAAACCTGGCTGCCTGCAAGAGGTTGGGGCTGGAGATCGATGCCCTTTCCCTGCTCGATGCATGCAGCTGGGGTTTCCTGCTGGTCTTCTGCGATGTCGAAAGGCTTGCGCCTGCTTTCCGCAAGGCGGGCTTTTCCGACGTAGATGCCCTGGAAGTGCTTATGGGGGAGGATACGGGCCTGTTCGACAAGCCGGCTTCCTGCGTAGGGCGCATCGAGGCAATCTGCGATCCCGAAGCGGCTGCGAGCTATTTCCGTGGGACGGGATATGTCGATGAGGTCTTCTTCAGCTGCTAATTATGCTCATAACGGCGTACGGTGATGGCCTGTCCCGGTCGCCATCGTGCGCTTGGGACCCGTAAGTTGCGCTTCTTCTTCCGATGCGGGTGTCGTTGGTGACGTGATGCTACTATGGCGTGGTGCGGAAAGCTCATTTCGCAGGGGTACGTCCCGTTACGGGTGCCGGGTGATTGTTCGATTGGCGAAGGGAGAGACGGGCTTGGTTCGGCTAAGGGAAGAAAGCAAACGCTCCCTTTCCCCCGATCAATTGGGCGTGTATATCAGGGTCTCCAAACCGAGCGTCTGGCTGCTACTGGCCTTGATTGCCGTGCTTTTAGCTGCCGGCATCGTATGGTTCTTTGCGGGAAGCATCCTGGAAACTGTGATGGGCACAGCAGTATCCGACGGCGAAGGGGTTGTCGCATACGTTTCCCTGGAAGATTCCGCGAAGCTCCATGAAGGGGATGCAGTGGTCCTTACCGCCGAAGATGGCGGGGTTCGTACTGGAAGCGTTGGGGCTGTTGGCGATACGCCCGTTGCGGTTGATCATGTGCGGCAGGTTACGGAAGAGCTTCCCCGGTCTTTGGAAGGGGAGCGTTGGGCATGCGCCGTTTCGGTGGATGCATCGCTTGAGCCTGGAAGCTACGAAACGGCCGTCGAGGTGGCAAGCCATCGCCCCATCATGATGCTTCTGGGGTTGGATTAGCCATGGGCCTTGCTGGCGCCTTCCAGAAAGGCGGTGCTTCGGTTTCGGGAGCGAAGCCGGTTCGCGTGCCGCTTGTGATGCAAATGGAAGCCACGGAATGCGGGGCGGCCTGTCTTGCGATGATATGCGCCGCATATGGGAAATGGCTCCCCTTGGAGCAGGTTCGTGAGGATTGCGGGGTCGGCCGCGATGGGGCGAAGGCGAGCTCGATCGCCCGAGCCGCCCAATCGTACGGGTTTCGGGTGAAGGCGTATCGGTTCGAACCCAGACGCTTGAGGGAAGCGGCGAGTTTTCCCTGCATCATCCATTGGAATATGTACCATTTCGTGGTCTTGCGCGGTTTCAAAGGCGGCAAGGCGCTCATCAGCGATCCTGCTGCGGGCGAGTACCGGGTGGGGATGGAGGAATTCGGGAGGTCCTTCACGGGCATCTGCCTGTGCATGGAACCGGGCGATGGCTTCGTTCCCTCGGGAAACCCGCCCTCCCTGGCCTCTTTCATGAAGCGGAATCTGCAAGGAGCCAAGGGGGCGCTTGCCTTCGTTGCCTTCACCACTTTGCTTGCGGCAGTGGTGAACCTGATGAACCCCATCCTTTCCCAGGTGTTCGTTACCAGGCTGTTAGAACAGCAGAACCAGAACTGGCTTGCGCCTTTCATGCTGGTTTTGGCGGGCGTATGCGCCATCCAGGTGATCTCTTCCGCGTTGGGGGCCCTCTATCTTGCGAAGCTGCAGGGCAGGCTGGATGTTGCGGCTTCCTCGCGCTTTTTCTGGCACATGCTCCGCCTGCCCGTGGAATATTTCGGGAAGCGAAGCGTGGGCGATCTGTCGGGGCGGTTGTCGTCGTTCGCGTTGATCTCGCAGCGTTTGGTCGACTTGCTCGCCCCTTTGCTGGTGAACCTTCTGATGATGGCGGTGTATGTGGCCATCATGGTGCTCTATTCCCCCTTGCTGGCGCTTGTGGGTTTTGCTTCGACTGCGGTCAATGTTGCCGCCGTCCGCGCCGTTTCGCGGAAACGGACGGATATGGCCAGGGTGCAGGCCCGCGACGAGGCGAATCTATCGGCCGCCACTATGGCGGGCATCCAGATGGTCGAGACCATCAAGGCCTCCGGTTCCGAGAACGGCTTCTTCAGGACTTGGGCGAACTATCAGGCGCAAGCGAACGCCCAGCGCTCTCGCGTTGCGGAATACTCCGCGCGTTTCGATATGCTCCCTGCAATTGCTTCGGGGGCAGCCAATTCGCTTGTATTGGTGCTCGGTATCTGGCTTGTCATGAGGGGCCAATTCAGCGTGGGCATGCTTTTCGCCTTCCAAGGTTATCTTGCCCAGTTCGCCCAGCCCGCGCAGCAGTTTTCCGAATCCATCCAGGCCTTCAATCAGATGCGGGTGGAGATGGAACGCGGCGACGACGTGCTCAAAGCGCAGTTTGATCCTCGAGCAGAAAACGTTCTTCCTCGCGAAGACCTTCCGTGCGACGGATGCGCGTCTGGCCCCTGCGGGGGCGCCCTGGCGCTTCGGGGTGTGGCCTTCGGATATTCCAAAACCGAGAAACCGCTGATCAGCGGACTGGAAATCGAGGTGGAAGCCGGCAGCTCCATTGCGTTTGCGGGCCCTTCGGGAAGCGGGAAGAGCACTATCGGCATGCTTTTCGCGGGCTTGCTGCAAGCATGGGAGGGATGCGTGCTCTTGGATGGACGCGACATCCTTTCCTATCCGCACGGGGCTTTCGCTTCCGAAGTGGGTTATGTGATGCAGGAAACGGAGTTGTTCGAAGACAGCATCTTCAACAATATCGCCCTGTGGGATGATTCGATTTCGCAAGAGGATGTGGTGCATGCGTGCAAGGATGCGTGCATCCATGACGACATCTGCGCGCACGAGGACGCGTATGGAAGGATGCTCGCCGAAGGCGGACGCAACCTTTCCGGAGGGCAGCGCCAGCGTATCCAGATCGCCCGTGCGCTTGCCCGCAATCCTCGGGTCCTGATCTTGGATGAGGCGACAAGCGCGCTCGACGCACTGACCGAAGAGCGGGTGATGGATGCCATCAAGGCGCGGGGGATCACCCTCGTGATCATCGCGCATCGGCTTTCGACCATTCGGGATTGCGATTGTATCTATGTGCTGGAAGATGGCGGGATCGCAGAGTCGGGGACTCACGACGAATTGCTTGCGGCAGACGGCGCCTACGCACGATTGATAGGACGGGGCTAGCATGGGACGCTTGGGAAAGCTGGCAGGCCGGCGTCGGGGTGCTGGCGAAGGTGCTGTTCGTGAAAGTGGAGCAGCGAAGCGCGTGGGTTTCGAAGCGGCTTTTGAAGGCTTTGCAGATGCTGTGACCGGTCCTTCTTTGGGTCTTGGTGATTTGAAGTGTCTGGATGGCGATACAGGATCCGCAAGGAAGGGACCGCACGGAGAACGCCTTGCGCATGAGGCAACGCAGGCCGACGGCTTCGATCTGGGGGCTCTGGTGCGATCTGCAAACGAGCAGCTCGTCCGAATCGGGGGCGAGGATGCCTTCGGCTGGCTTGACGGCTTTTTCGCCGATCGCTTGCAGGAAAGCGGAATCCAGCACAGGGCGGTCGAGCTGGAGGGTGCGTGGTATCGCGACGGCGCCGGACCCTTGGTGGCTATCGGCGAAGACGGCGTGGCGCATCTGCTGGAGCCGGGTATCTGCGGTTACCGTTTCCACGATAAGGTGACGGGCCGGAAAAGGTGCGTTGGCAGAAAGCACGCCGATGCTTTCGGGGGCAGGGCCTTCTGCTT
>SFII01000130.1 GCA_004555335.1 Coriobacteriaceae bacterium
CTTTTTTATTGCTCGATATCGACCTCCATCTTTCTTTTGAAACGACATATCGTTGAATAACGAAAGTATGGGCGGAAATTCGTTGGGTTCGAGTCAGTTAGGAACTCAAAACCACAAGAAAAGTTAAAGTCAAGGAACAAACTTGTAAAGAAATGTAAAGATTAAGTAATCAAATATCGGGCAGTTGCTATAAAATCTCGGTATTGGGGACCCTGTCCCCCAAAAAGGGGATACTGGAGAAGGGGTTCCTGAGTTCGGTCCGCTGGTCTCGTTCTTAGGAGGAAACATGAGAAGACAGACTGAACTGTTGCGCAAGGCGTTGGTGGGCGGCATCGTTGCCGTAACTGCTGCTGCCGCAATCGGTGTCGCCGGTTGCTCGGCTGGTGCGTCTTCGGACACGAAGGAATATGGCGATCCTGTAGGATTCGTTGTTCCTGTTGCCGATGCCGAAAATGCCGTTTGGAAGGTTGACTACGTCAATGAGGAGCTGCCCGATGATTACGTTCTGGGCAACTGGCGTATGTCCATCGACGAATTTGACCCTGAAAAGATCGCAGTCAACGAAGAGCTCGGCTTGAATACCGAGGTAAGCCGTGAGGGCATGGACACCTTGCAGACCATGGGTGGCGCGGACTTCACCGCTAACGAGTTCGACTGGATTCTGGCACAGGCTAAGGAACGTGCCGGTGTCGATCCTGATAAGATCACCGTTATGGACGTCCGTGGCGAAGACCATGGCTTGATCGATGGCAACGTGTTCATGTATTGGATCAAGGACAACTACGTGAACGAAGGCCGTACCACTGCTGAGGTCACTGAAGTGGAAAAGGGCCTGCTCGAAGAGCTGAAGGCTCAGGATACCGTCGAGATGTACAAGACCGACGATAACTGGAGCGCAGCTGTCGAAGAGCCCATGCTTTCTTACGACAATCCCGTCATCCAGACCGAGGAAGAATTCGTTAAGGAAAAGGGCTGCGACTACGTTCGTCTCGCAACCACCAATCACTTCCGTCCCGATGATGGCACCGTCGATGAGTTTATCGCCTTCATGAAGGACCTGCCCGAAGACGAATGGCTGTACATGCATTGCTACGCAGGGGAAGGCCGTACCACTGCATTCATGGTCATGACCGACATCTACAAGAACTATGATGTTGCCAGCTTCGACGATATCGCCGCCCGTCAGGGTCTGATCGGTCCCGTTGACGTTCGCACCGAGCCCCTGACCACCGGCAAGGCCCACTACAAGAAGAAGGCCTCCGTCGAACGCCGCGTATTCCTGCAGAACTTCTATGAGTTCGCTCAGGAAACCAACTTCGAAGGCGAAAGCTGGACCGAGTGGGCACGCGACCACAACATCTCCCTCGAGTACTATCCCGAGGTCTAAACGGATAGTTTCAGCCGTTACCGAGAAACGACTCGAATCCGTCGAGAACCCCTGCAGCCAGGCGAAAGCCCGAACCTGCAGGGGTTCTTTTCTGTCTGGGAGATAGGTTTCGTACTGTATTCGAGTTTCACCTTGCCAGGTGACGCAGTCGGTTTCGACGTGCTTCGTCCAGACCCTTCCCGGGCAGCGGATTCGCTGCCGTTATGCCTTCGGGGAATCGATGAGTGCATCGATATCGCGGTCGATAAGATTTCGGCCCGGTTCGTCTGATTCCTCGATCCGATCAAGGCGGTCGCGTACTGCGTCGCCTTGAAGGGTAAATGCATCGTTGAAGAGCAGGAGATTCGCCCAGTCGCTAGAAAGCCCCTTGGATTCTTCAATCCAAGGGGCTTATAAGCACTCTGTTTCGCTAGGTCCTAGATTTGAAGGTTAGGACGCTTCGATGCAGGCAATGCGGATGCTAGGACCTGCGGCGACGATGCGCGAACACTGCAGTGAATGCCGCTGCAACCAGCGCTGCCAGGGAGACGGCTACGGTCTGCAGGGACCTGTCTCCAGACTGGGGAAGCTCGCTTTCCTGGGTCTGCGCAACTTCATAGGATGCAACCACGGTGGAGCTGTTTGCCGCGGGGGCGACATTTTCCTGCTCTTCGGGAACCACGGGCTCGTCAGGGGTGTCCGGGGTGTCGGGCTCGTCAGGCTCGGGTACGACAGGCTCGTCAGGGTCGACTGGCTCGGGCTCGGGTTCGGGTTCGGGTTCTACTTCCCAACCGGCATAGAGCACGGTCCAGTTGTTCGTGTAAGCTTCGCTGAAGTCCACGGGGACGGTGCATTCGGCATCGGCATACCATCCGGTGAAAACATAGCCTTCGAGCGTGGGATCTGCAGGGCGTTCTGCGCAGCCCTTGTACATGATCCTGGTCTGGGCGTCGGGCATGCCTTGAACTTCTCCGGTTGCGCCTTCGGGAAGCACGGTATCGAAGGCCACGCCGACCACGGGTGCATATACATAAGTACCGGTGCAATCGAAGCTGGTCGGATGCTCTTTGGTCCTACCGGCGTGGTCGTCGCATGCGCCAGTGCAGGCATAACGGATGACGCCGTAAGCTTCGGGGCTTGCTTCATCGGTGAGCTCGCCCTTTTCCCAGTCGTAGCTATGATGGGAAAGCTGGGCGGTGGTCAGGCTGCCGATCTTGGCATCGGGGCCGATGACCTGCATGCGGTCGATGGTTCCGACTCCCTCTTCGGTGTTCACAATCTGATCGAACAGGTCGGAGTCGTTGGAATTGCCCGCACCGCCTTCGGTATTGCCGCGTGCATAGTCGAAGTCGAGTGCGGGATTCAGGAACAGATAATGCTCGTCCTGGCCACCCAAGGTGACATCCTCGCCGATGATGGTTTCGGTATTGCCCTTGAGCTTGTTGTTGAACAGATCGTATGCAATCAGGTTTGCGCAGTTGTTCGCGACCAGAGTTCCCTTACGGCCGATTGCGCCCAACCAGGCATCGTTGC
Source organism: Coriobacteriaceae bacterium (assembly GCA_004555335.1). Taxonomy (GTDB): domain Bacteria; phylum Actinomycetota; class Coriobacteriia; order Coriobacteriales; family Eggerthellaceae; genus W1P20-047. The sequence goes on from SFII01000130.1 coordinate 2,900, forward strand.
AGTTGGTCAAGGTGAGGATGTGGGAGTTCAGCCAGATGTCGCCTGCAGTGTAGCTGAGCAGGCGCTCGCCATTGCACATCACCTTCACATCGGTACCCGTGAGGGAGGAATCGCGGGACTGCACGTAGATGCCCGCATATCCGTTGTGCAGAACGGTCAAGCTGCCGCCGGTCATTTCGAAGCCGATGCAGGACAGGCCATGGGCCTTGTTGCCGCTCATGTTGATATCGGAATTCTCGACGTTCCAGTATCCGGAATTGCAGGCATTACCGGCATTGTTGAGGACGTTGATCGTGGAATCCTTGACGTTGATGTTCACGTTGTTGATTGCGAATCCGCCACCATTGTTGTCGCTGAAATCGATGGTGGAATTATCGAGGAAGATCGCGTCGTAGTAGGTGCGATGATCGCCGGAATAGAAGGCGTTGACATTGCCTCCGCCGGGCTTGCGCTGCATGCCCGTTGCGGTCATGGTGCTGTCGATCAGTGAGAGCACGGATGTGCCGTACATCGCATAGCTCCAACCGCCGGTGTTGCCCACAGTGCTGATGTGAGAGTTGTTGAAGGTGACGTTGCTGGCGCCGTACAGTCCCATGAACTGGCCCAGGACCCCGTTGCCGGTGACGTTGCAATCCTTGAACGCGATATCGCCGTTGTGCAGGTTGATGCAGGCGTCGTTACCGTTTCCGGAAATGGAGGATGCGTTTTCACCGGTAATGAAGGTGCAGTTCTTGAAAGTGACGTTCTTGCCGATGCACAGCTTGGCTGCGGTTTCCCCGTTGTAATACGAAGAAGCTCCCGTGATTCCCTTGAACAGCAGGTTCATGCCCGAAAGGTTGAAGATGCAGTTTTCGAAGACCAGGGGTTCGTTATCGGTGCCTTCGATGAGGAGCGCCTGTCCTGCAGCAACGTTGAAGGTTTTGTTGGAAACGGTTTCCTTGCAGACGGTGACGCCGCTTCCCTTAAGCTCGTATTCCTCGGTGCCGGCGGCCTGGAGGATCACGGCTGCCTGGGTACCCAGGGTTTCGGTTTCCTCGACGGCCTCGGCAGGTTCCTCTGCTTCTTCGGCGTCATCGGAAGCTTCGGCGGTTTCGTCGATTGCGGTTTCT